>NZ_JBEXCS010000015.1:0-138700 GCF_040605395.1 Streptomyces sp. NPDC005648
CCAGTTCTGGTCGACGGCGGTGTCGCAGTCCGTCTTCCTGGGGGTGCCCTTGAAGGTGGTGTTCGCGAAGAACTGCCGTGTGTAGACCGGGGAGTTGCAGGTCGTGGCGGCGGACGCGGGAGGGGCGAGGGCGGTGAGGGCGCCGGCCGTGGTGGTGAGGACCACGGCCGTCGCCCGCAGGGCTGTCTTCATCGGGAGGTCAGGCTCCGCTCGGCAGGGACACGCTGGAGTCCACGTTGCTGAAGGTCTCCGAACCGTCGGCCGCGACCACCGAGAGCAGGTAGTAGACGGTCGTGCCTCTGGGGACGGTGGGGTCGGTGTAGTGGGTCGTCGTGGGCGCCAGCGGGGTGTCCGTCACCCGGACGTAGCTGCCGCTCGCGCGGTCCCAGCGGTACACGTTGATACCGGCGGCCTCCGTGGCCACCTTGTCGGCGCAGTCGATGTACATACCGCCCTCGTCGCCGAGGGTCGTGTACGTGGTCAGGGAGCACGGTGCGGTGTTCGCGGGGACGGTCGCCGGCCTGAGGTCGAGTTCGGTGGCGGTCACCTTGGAGACGGAGCTGCTCCAGCCGATGCCGGTCTCGTCCTCGTAGGTGAGGGAGTTGCCGTACTTGTCGACGGCCACGACGATGTACGTCCGTGTCTCGCCGTCGGCCGCGTCAGGACCGACCACGAACTCGGAGGTGCCCGCGGGGACCGTGGCGAGGTAGTCCGGCTCGCAGCACGAGAGGTCCTCGTAGACCCAGTACTTCTCCAGGTCGGCCGCCGTGCTGTCGTCCCAGTCCAGCTTGAAGCCGTACTCCAGAGGCTCGGCCGTCAGGCCGGTCACGGGCGGGGGCGGGATCTCGTCGCCGGGGCGGGTGACGGTCATGTCGGCGGAGCCGGTGGACCAGCGGCCCGCGGTGTTCTGCCGGATCATCGCATAGTGGTACGTAGTGCCCTGGCGGCCTTCGTAGTCGACGCAGGAGCGGACCGTGCCGCCCGCCGCGTCCGTGCTCTTCTTGCGGCTGCGGCAGTCGGTGAGGTTGTCGTAGGTCAGCTCCACCGGGGTGGTCGTCGAGCGGTAGACCTCGTAGTCGGCGGTGTCGCCGCCCGCCGCCTCGGTCCAGGTGAACACGGCGCCGTAGCTCGGCACGCTCACCGTGACGTTCTGCGGCGGGGTGATGGAGCGGGTGCTGCGGACGACGTTGGAGGCCCCGGCGTTCTTGGCCGCGTCGATCGCGCTGACCTTGTAGTCGTAGGCCCGCCCGTACGACGCCGAGGTGTCCGAGTAGGTGGTGGCGGTGGTGTCGGCGAGCTGGGTGTACGTGGTCTCGCTGTCCCGCTTGCGGAGGATCCGGTAGTTCACCGCGTCCGCGGAGGCCGTCCAGGAGAGGTCGTTGGAGGCCTCGGTGGCGGCGGCGGTGAGCACGGGGGCGTCCGGGGCGGTCCGGTCGTAGGTGGTGACCAGCTGGTCGGTGGAGCCGCCGGACTCGTTGCCCGCCTTGTCGTAGGCGCGCACCTCGTAGTAGTACGACTGCCCCGTGGGCGGCGGCTGGTCACCGGCCTGGCGCTGGCCGGGCGCGGTCGTGGCCACCTTCGTCCAGGCGCCGGAACCCTTCAGCCGGCGGTAGACGCGGTACCCGGCGAGGTCCATCTCCTTGTTGGCGGCCCAGGTGAGCTCGGCGTACGCGTTCTCCCCGTCCGGTATGTAGTCGGCGGAGGCACCGGTCGGGGCGAGGGGCTTGACCTTGTCGACGGTGGCGGAGGTGCGGGGGGTGTAGGTGAACTTGACCTTGGCGGTGCCGGTCCAGTTGGCGTAGTCCAGGCGGAGGGTGTGCTTGCCGGACGGGATGGTGACGTTGGCGGTCTTCGTCACCGTCGACGAGACGTTCTTCCACAGGTCGATTCTGCGGGTGCCGTCGAGGTAGACGCGTATGCCGTCGAGTCCGGTGGCGGTGAGGGCGAAGGGGCCGCCGGAGCCGAAGTCGCGGGTGACGGTCCAGCGGACGGCGAAGTTGTCCTTGGGGAGGCCGGAGGTGGGTGAGCCGGTCCAGTTCTGGTCGACGGCGGTGTCGCAGTCCGTCTTCCTGGGGGTGCCCTTGAAGGTGGTGTTCGCGAAGAACTGCCGTGTGTAGACCGGGGAGTCGCAGGTCGTGGCGGCGGACGCGGGAGGGGCGACGGCGGTGAGCAGGCCGGCCGTGGAGGCGAGCACGACGGCGGCCGCGGCCGCTCGGGTCGTGCGTCTGGCTGGGTTCAAGTCTGTCCTTCGGCATGGGAATTGATGTACGGATCTTTGCATGCCGTTGACCGTCTTGGGGATGGCCGGGTTTGTTCGGTCGTCCGGTCCGTCCGGGATCGGACGACCGGAGCAGCCGTGATCGTCGGAACGTGGGGAATCGGGCCGTGATGAGTGGATCTTTGCCGTCTCGTTGCCGGGCTTCCGGTGGAGGGCCGGTAAAGGGCGTTTGGAGGTGATTCCGCCATGTCTTCACATGGTCAGCTGAGCGTGGCGTTGCGCACTCGTTAAGTGGTTCCGCTTGACGCCCGGGGGCGCCTCCGCGTTGGCTTTTCAGTCACGTCCCGAATCGGTCGCGTCCGTCCCGAATGCATCAGAAGTGAGCAGGCCAGTGAGCACCAGCCCCACGCGTCGTATCGCCATAACCGTGGCCGCGTCCACGATGACCCTGTTGCTGGCCGGTTGCGGCATGCTGAACGTGTCGGGGGACAGCAGCTCGGCGAGCCCGACGAAGGGCAACGACCTCACGGTGGGCGTGCTGATGCCGGACACCATCAACACCCGCTACACCAACTTCGACTACCCGATCATGAAGAAGAAGATCCTGGAGCTCACGGACAACCAGGGTCGTGTCGCCTACGCCAACGCCGCGTCGTCCGCGCCGAAGCAGACCAAGCAGATGCAGAAGATGATCGACGACAAGGTCGACGTCATCGTGCTGGACGCGGTGGACTCGCACGCGATCGCCGGCGAGGTGAAGAAGGCCAAGGACGCGGGCATCCCGGTCATCGCCTACGACCGCCTGGCCGAGGGACCGATCGAGGCGTATGTCTCCTTCGACAACGAGCTGGTGGGCGAGGTGCAGGCCCGTACGCTCCTGGAGGCCCTGGGCTCGAAGGCCGACACCTCCGACAAGGTCATCATGATCAACGGCTCGCCGACCGACCCGAACGCCAAGCAGTTCAAGGCGGGCGCGCTGTCCGAGCTCAACGGCAAGGTGACGGTCGCCAAGTCGTACGACACCAAGGACTGGGACCCCAAGGTCGCCGAGCAGGAGACGACCAGCGCGGTCGAGGCGATCGGCAGGAACAACATCGCCGCCGTCTACTCCGCCAACGACGCGATGGCGGGCGGCATCGTCAAGGCCCTCAAGGCGGCCGGCGTGACCGAGATCCCGCCGCTCACGGGCCAGGACGCGGACCTCGACGCGGTGCAGCGGATCCTCGTCGGCGACCAGTACATGACCGTCTACAAGCCCTACCCGGACGAGGCCGAGGCCGCCGCGCAGATGGCCGTCTTCAAGGTGCAGGGCAAGAACATCCAGTTCGACGCCCTGACCCAGGACAGTGTGGACAGCCCCACCAACAAGGCCATCCCCGCCCAGCTCGTCACCGTGACCGCCCTGACGAAGAAGAACATCAAGGACACGGTGGTCGAGGACGGCATCTACACGATCGCGCAGATCTGCACCAGCGCGTACAAGTCGGAGTGCGCGGCCAACGGGCTGAAGTAGCCGGCAGCGCGGACCAGGAGGGCCGGGGGAGCACCAACCCCCGGCCCTTTCCCATGGGTTCACGCCACCCGCGTGAACTCCACCGTCACCTCCGGCGAACCCCCGGGCACACCCCGGTAGATGCCCTTGTGCGGGGTCACGTCGTCGTAGTCGCGGCCCCGGGCCACCACCACATGGGACTCGTCGGCGCGGACCCGGTTGGTGGGGTCGTAGCCGGACCAGTCGCCCGCCCAGTACTCGATCCAGGCGTGGCTCTGCCCGGCGACCGGACGGTGCAGCTCGGCCTCGCGCTCCGGGTGGAGATAGCCGGAGACATAGCGGGCCGGCAGGCCCACGCCCCGCAGCAGCGCGACGGTGAGGTGGGTGATGTCCTGGCAGACACCGGCGCCCTGCTCCCAGGCCTCCGCGGGGGAGGTGTTCACACTGGTCGCGCCGGGCAGATACGACACCCGGTCGGCGACCAGCGCCGAGACCGCGACCGCCGTCTCGTGCGGGTCGAGTCCGGCCGCCGCCTTCCGCGCCTTCTTCACCAGCTTCGGCGGCACCGTCGTGCGGGCCGTCGGGGTGGCGAACTCCAGCAGACGGGTGGCCGCGACGCGTTCGGCCACCTCCTCCCAGCTCGGCGCGGCCGGCAGGGGTTCCGCCGGGGACGTCTCGACCAGGCTGGAGGCGGTGATGACGAGCTTGCCGTGCGGATCCATCAGATCGAAGCCGGTGACCTGGGTGCCCCAGTAGTCCCAGTACGACCAGGTGGGCGTCGTCGGGTTCACGGTGACCCGGGCGTCCAGGGTGGTCTGCCCGGGCAGGGTCAGCGGGGTCATCCGGACCTCGTTGTGCGAGGAGGCCGCGGGCTGGGCGTAGGAGACCCGGGTGGTGTGCTTGATACGGAGGCGACGAGCCATGTCAGGCTCCTTCCTGGGCCCACTCGACGGGCCCCTGGTACGGGAAGAAGCGCTCCGCCACCGCGTCGGCGGACGCCATGCAGGCCTGCTGCAAGTCCCTCAGCAGGACCGGCAGCTGGTCTTCGAGAGCTCCGGTGTCCAGGTATTCGAGCCGGGTGCGCATCCGGCCGATCGGGCGGCGCGCGGGATCCTGGCGCGGGCGGCCCAGCTCCGTCAGGCACTCCTCCGCCGTGGTCAGCGCGTGCAGCGCCGAACGCGGGAAGTCCCGGTCGAGGAGCAGGAATTCGGCCACCCGCGAGGTGTCCCCGAAGCCGCCGTACACCCGCGCGAACGCCTCGTCGGCGCCGGACGCGCTCAGCAGCGTCGGCCAGTCGGGCGCGTGCGCCGCGTCCAGGACGCGGACCGACAGCAGTCGTACGGTCATGTCGACCCGTTCGAGACTCCGGCCGAGGACCACGAACCGCCAGCTGTCGTCCCGGCTCATGGTGGAGTCGGCCAGCCCGAAGAAGAGGGCCGCCCGGCTGCGGACGAGCTCCAGATAGGCGTACGGGCCCGTCCGGCGCGCCGCCAGCCGCTGGTCGGCCAGGGCGTGCCAGGTGGAGTTCAGGCACTCCCACATCGCGGAGGAGACCGCCTCACGGGCGCTTCTCGCGTTCAGTCGCGCCGCGCCCAGCGCCCCCTCGATCGACCCCGTCGAACGGGCGTCGAAGGCCAGCTGGTCCAGGACCTGCTGCATGTCCACACGCGCTCCGCCGGCGTCCATGCCGAGGATCGCGTACAGCGACCGGCAGGCCACGTCCTCGTCGCGCCAGGGGTCCTCCAGCATGCGGTGCAGATAGGCGTCGAGGATGCGCCCGGTGGCGTCGGCGCGCTCGACGTAACGCCCGGTCCAGGTCAGGGCCTCGGCGATACGGGAGAGGATCACGTCGTTCACTGCTGCTGCGCCCCTTCCTGTACGACGGTGGGGGTGCCGTCGGGTCCGAGCAGACGGGGGGCGACGGCGAGCGGGGCGCCGGCGTCGAGCGGCGCGGGCGAGTCGGCCGGGCCCTCGGCGAGCACCCAGGTGTCCTTGGAGCCGCCGCCCTGGCTGGAGTTGACGATCAGGTTGCCCTCCTGCAGCGCCACGCGTGTCAGGCCGCCGGGCAGGACCCAGATGTCGTCGCCGTCGTTCACGGCGAACGGACGCAGGTCGATGTGGCGCGGTGCCATGCGCTCACCCGCGAGGGTGGGGGAGGTGGACAGGGCCACCGGGCGCTGGGCGATGAAGCCGCGCGGGTCGGCGATCACGGCTTTGCGAGTGCGTTCGAGGGTGTCCCTGTCGCACTTGGGGCCGATGACGATGCCCTGGCCGCCGGCGCCGTCGACCGGCTTGATGACGAGCCGGTCGATCTGGTCGAGGACCGCCTCCAACTGCCCCGGTTCATCGGGGCGGAAGGACTCCACGTTGGGAAGAATCGGTTCTTCGGAGAGGTAGTAGCGGATGAGGTCCGGTACGTAGGTGTAGAGCAGTTTGTCGTCGGCGATTCCATTGCCCACGGCGTTCGCGAGCGTGACGTTCCCGGCCATCGCGGCGCCCATGATGCCGGGGCAGCCGATCACCGAGTCGGGGCGGCAGTGGAGCGGGTCGAGGAAGTCGTCGTCCAGGCGCCGGTATACGACATGGACGGGCACCTCGCCGCGGGTCGTGCGCATCCACACCCGGTTGTTGCGGCACACCAGGTCGTGCCCCTCGACCAGCTGCACGCCCATCAGCCGTGCCAGCAGGGCGTGTTCGAAGTAGGCGGCGTTGCTGGGACCGGGGGTGAGGACGACGACCCGGGGGTCCTGGACGCCACCCGGGGCGGCGGCGCGCAGCGCGGCCAGCAGCCGCTGGGTGTACCCGTCGACCGGCAGGACGTGCTGCTCGGCGAAGAGCGAGGGGAAGATACGGGTCATCGCGCGCCGGTTCTCGATGACGTACGAGACGCCGCTGGGCACCCGCACGTTGTCCTCCAGCACCCGGAAGTCCCCGGCCTCGTCCCGCACCAGGTCGATTCCGGCCACATGGATGCGGACCCCGCCCGGTGGCTGCACCCCGTGCGCGGCGCGATGGAAGTGCGGGGAGCCGAGCAGCAGCCGCCAGGGCACCACACCGTCCTCGAAGGCACGGCAGGGGCCGTAGGCGTCCGCGAGATAGGCCTCCAGGGCCCGCACCCGCTGGCTTACCCCGCGTTGTATGAGATCCCACTCCAGGGCGTCGAGGATCCTCGGCACCAGGTCCAGGGGCCAGGGCCGCTCCTCGCCCGCGAAGGCGTAGGTCACGCCCCGGTCCGTGAAGGCACGGGCCATCTGGTCGGCCCGGAACCGCAGTTCACTCGGCTCGATCGGCTGCAGTGCCGCCAGCACCGGCTCATAGGCGGTCCTGACCTCACCCGGCCGCTCAAACATCTCGTCCCACGCGTCGGCCAACGCGTACGCGTCAAATATGTCCGCCATGAGGGGACGTTAGAGGCGGCCCGTAACAAACCGATCACTGCGGCATTTCCGGGAGCTTGCGCGGAAGGTCGCCCTCCGTCGGCGGGCCCCCGCGCGCCCCTCCGTCAGCTTGTTGCAAGCCGACGGAAGGGGCCCTGGAGAAACCCGGGCACAACGGTGCTTTACGGCGGGCTTGACGGAGAGAGCCGTGTTGCGGACCCGGTTGTGTCCGCGCATAGTTGCGCTGCGGAAAGCGCGAGCGAACCGAAGCGAACCGTAGGGGCACGCCTGTACAAGAGGCTCGAACCGGGGGTGGGATGGGCGATGGCCGGGCACGGGACGGAGGAGCATCCTCACGGTGCCGACCGACTGTGCGAGGCCGGGGATCGCGTGTATTCCCGGGCCGTACGGCGGGGCCGCGTGGCGCGCGGTGACGCCGACACGGTGCCCTGTCTGCTCGATCTGGCCCTGCTCCACCCCGACCCCGACGACATGGACTGGCTGGTCCCGACCTCCCCGCAGGAGGTCATGACCCGGCTGCTGCGCGGGGTGTACGACGAGGTCAGCTCCAGTCAGCGCCGGGTGGGCTCGGCGGTGGCGGCCTTCGAGTGGTACGCGGGTCTCGGGCCGTCCACGCCGCAGCCGGGCGCCGGCGAGGGCAGCGCGATCCGGGTGCTGGACGGGCTGTCCCGTATCCAGGCCGCGATGGACGAGGCGACGGAGGCCTGTACGACCGAGGTCATCACGGTCCAGCCCGGGGGCATCCGTCCCGAGCACGAGCTGACCGAGGGCCTGCACCGGGCGCTCGCGCTGCGCGGGCGGGGCGTGCGTATGCGGGATCTGTACACCCATGTGGCCCGGCACGGCCAGGGCCTGCTCAACTACCTGGAGCTGATGGGCGGTTCGGTCGAGGCACGCACCCTGGACGAGGTGATCGAGCGACTGATCCTCTTCGACCGTACGGTGGCCTTCATCCCCGCCAACTCCGACCGCACCCTCGCCCTGGAACTGCGCCACCCCGCCCTGGTCGATTACCTGGGCACCGTCTTCGACCGCCTCTGGCGCCTGGCGATCCCGCTCACGGCCCCCCTTCCCGACACCGGCATCGAGGGCATCTCGCACCGTGAGCAGTCCATCGCGGCGCTCCTCGCGGAGGGCCACCAGGACGCGGTCATCGCGGAGCGCCTCGGCATCAGCGTCCGCACCTGCCGGGCCCACATCGCCCGCCTCTCCGAGACCCTGGGCGCGGCCAGCCGCACCCAACTCGGAGTCCGCATAGCCCAGGTGGGCCTGGACGGCCCCCGCCACCCCACCGACGCGACCCCCGTCCCCCTTCCCGGCCAAGAATCCCCGACCGTCCGCTGAGACACCCCAACCGTGCCCGGCCGGCGTCGCCGCGAGTTCGGCGGTGGGGGAGCGGGCGGTACGGATGTTCATGCCGAGTCGGTCGGACGGCGGACAGCTCGTCGCGACCGTCTGCGAGGGCCTGGGATGCGGTCCGACCGATGCGGTCGGACCGGCCGAGGACCCCGGCGACCGGGATGCCGTCGGCTCCCACGGGCCTGCCGTCGAACCGGAGAAGGCGTTTGAACAGACCGCCGGGCCGTGCCTCACCGACGCTTCTCGGCGACGACGCCCGCCGAGGCGCTCAGCAGCCGGTACAGGACCACCGCGGGCGCGACCGGCGCCAGGCGGGCCGGGGCGTCGGCCGAGGGGTGCGGCGGGCCCGGGTTGAGCGGGTTGGGCCTCGTCGTCGGCGCGTCTCGGTGACGACGCCCGCCGAGGCGCTCAGCAGCCGGTGCAGGGCCACCGCGGGCGCGACCGGCGCCGGGCGGGCCGGGGCGTCGGCCGAGGGGTGCAGCGGGCCGAGGTGGAGCGGGTCGGGCCTCGCACCGACGCTTCTCGGTGACGACGCCCGCCGAGGCGCTCAGCAGCCGGTACAGGACCACCGCGAGCACGACCGGCGCCGAGGGGCCGGGGCGTCTGCCGAGGGGTGCAGCGGGCCGAGGGGCGTCTGCCGAGGGGTGCAGCTGGCCGAGGTCGAGCGGGCAGGCGCCTCGGCCGTCTCCTCGGCGCGTGCCCGGCCCTCGCGCGGGGCGCGTTCACGCAGGGCCACCCCTTCCGGTTCGCGCAGGGCCGCGCCCTTCCGGTTCGCGCGGGGTCGCCCCTCCGGGCGGAGCTGCTCCGCACCGTGTCGTGGGTGTGCGGCCGGGGTCGTCCTCCTGCCCCCTCCGCCCCCTGGCCCCTCGCGGGGTCAGAGGTCCTGTTCCAGGAGGCCCGACTGGGCGATGAGGAAGCCGAGCTGGGCCCGGCTGCCGCTGCCCAGGGCGGTGGCGAGCTTGGCGATGTGGGCCCGGCAGGTGCGCACGTTCATGCCCAGGCGCCGTGCGATCGCCTCGTCGACATGGCCTTCGACGAGGAGTTTGGCGATGGAGTGCTGGATCTCGGTGATCCCGTCGGGGGCGGTCTCGTACGGGGCGCCCGCGCTCAGCGGGACCGCGCGGGCCCACATGAACTCGAAGACCTTGATCAGGTAGCGGACGAGTCCGGGGTGGCGCAGTTCGAGGGCGATCTCCCCGTCGTCACGGGTGGGGATGAAGGCGACCGTCTCGTCGCAGATGATCAGCCGCTCGACGAGTTCGTCGATCGTCCGGTACTCGACCTTGCCGTCGACGAACTGGGCGACGTAGGCGAGCGTCTCGGGGCTGTACCGGGCGGGGTGCTGGTACAGGGTCCGGATGCGGCACCCCCGCTCGATCAGCGGCCGGTCGCGGTCCAGCGCCTTGGTGAGGGTGTGTTCGAGACGGCGGCGGCTCGGCTGGACGGTGAGCATCTCGGTCTGGCACTGGGCGGTGGCCAGGTCGAGCGCCGCGTTGATCCGGTCGAGGCCCTCCAGCACCGTGATCGAGTGAGTCGTGGCCGTCGGCTGGGCACTGATGCTCATGAACGGCTCGAAAGCACCGGCGAGTTCGATGGACTCCCGCCTGCGCTGCGTGATCTCGTGCTCGATCGGGTTGAGCCGCTGGGACAGGGCGATCGAAGGGGGTACGGGACGTAGCCAGTTCGGGTCGTCCGGATCGGGATGAAGGAGGGCGAACTCCATCAAACAGGGCGCAGGCTCCACATCCGCACGGGCTACGCGTCCCGTCCGGAGAGCGTTGCCGTAAAGACGGCGCCCGTCCTCGCACAGGTCGGTCAGCCCGTGAGGATGTGTCCGGTTAGTCTGATTTATCGCCAAATCTCCACCCCCCAGGGTCCTGAACGTGCAGGAACATGATGCATCGTTTGTGTGGCCATGACGTGCCGGAATGGGCCATCGTCGTATTCGGACGGGGGAGAGGTGACCTTCAAATGAGGACGAAGCCGACTATGCATAAGAGAATGCTTCGCTCGGCGCTTGTCGCCGCCTTCTCCGCCGCATTGGCCTTCGGGGCGCTGGCCGGCCACGCGGGGGCGAAGGGTGCTGTCGCACAGGACAGCAGCTGGCGCGTGCAGGCCGCTGCTGCCGCCGGTGCCGGCGACAGCAGCTGGGTGATCGTGGCGGACGACGCCCCGGGAGACAGCTCCTGGGTCGCCCCGGCAGACAGCAGCTGGGCCGTCCAGTCATGACCACCCCACCCGACGACCGCTCCTTCCGCCGCGAGATGGCCACGGCCTACCGCTCGGGCTGGCACTTCATCGACCTGGTCACCGCGATCCCCCACTCCGGTGACTCGTTGATGGTGACGGTCTTCGGTGAGCCCGTGGTCGTCACGCGGGACGAGGACGAGGACGTCAGGGCGTACCGGTGTCTGCGGCGGCCTCGGGGGGCGCCGCAGCCCGTGCGATGTGCCGTCCGGTACGGAATGATCTTTGTGAACCTGGACCAACGAGACCACCGGCTGGTGGAACCGGAAACCCCCGATGTTCGGACCATCTCAGCCACCCCCCGCAGTGCCTGACGCGAATCCCCCGTCGTAACAGTTCGCTCAGGTGCTTCCCCCCGCAGCGGCGTCACCGTGACCTGAACACGGTGACGCCGCTGCAGTTTCCGGCGGACATTTCCCGCTATCGACCTGATCGTCCGGCGCGCCCGGCTGGCTGAAAACCGTCAGCCCTGTCCCATGGCCCGGGTCAGCTCGATCTCGATGACCACCCGTGCCGGATTGGGCGCCGGCGTCCGCTCGTAGCGCTCGGCGTAGCGCCGCACCGCCTCGGCGACCCGCTCCGGATCGGTCCGTACGAAGGCCCGTCCCTCCAGCGTGGCCCACCGCCGCCCGTCGACCTGGCACACCGCGACCCGGGCCCCCTCGGCCCCGGCCGCCCGTACGTGCGCCACCTTCGAACTGGACCCGTTGGTGATGACCCGGGCCAGGCGCGCCTCGGGGTCGTAGGTGACCCCGACGGGCACCACGTGCGGGCTGCCGTCCGGGCGCGGGGTGGTCAGCGTGCACAGGTGCCGTTCCCGCCAGAAGGTGAGATACGAGGGGTCGGGGGCACCGGGGTCCTGGGTGTGGGTCGCCATGGGTCCGGAACCTAACCCCTGAAGTCCTCCCCGTCGTACCTTGAGTGGAATAGACTCAACTTTGTGTACGCTGACTGAGTCAGTGCTGGGAGACGGAGCCGACGGCTGACCGCAGGAGGAGAGAAGGAACGTGGACGCCGAGCTGACCAACCGGAGCCGGGACGCCATCAACACGGCGAGCAACCGCGCCGTGACCGAGGGGCACCCCGACCTCACCCCTGCCCACCTGCTGCTTGCTCTGCTCCAGGGGCAGGACAACGAGAACATCGTCGACCTGCTCGCCGCCGTGGACGCCGACCAGGCCGCCGTGCGGGCGGGCGCGGAGAAGGTGCTCGCCTCGCTGCCCAGCGTCACCGGCTCGACCGTGGCACCGCCGCAGCCCAACCGCGAGCTGCTCGCGGTGATCGCCGACGCGACCGAGCGCGCCCGGGACCTCGGCGACGACTACCTCTCCACCGAGCATCTGCTGATCGGCATCGCCGCGAAGGGCGGCGCGGCCGGTGACGTACTGTCCGGGCAGGGGGCCGACGCCAGGAAGTTGCAGGAGGCCTTCCAGAAGGCGAGGGGAGGACGCCGGGTGACCACAGCGGACCCGGAGGGTCAGTACAAGGCGCTGGAGAAGTTCGGCACGGACTTCACGGCCGCCGCACGCGAGGGCAAGCTCGACCCGGTCATCGGCCGGGACCAGGAGATCCGCCGCGTCGTGCAGGTGCTGTCCCGTCGTACGAAGAACAACCCGGTCCTCATCGGTGAGCCCGGCGTCGGCAAGACCGCCGTCGTCGAGGGGCTCGCGCAGCGGATCGTGAAGGGGGACGTGCCCGAGTCCCTCAAGGACAAGCGGCTGGTCGCGCTGGACCTGGGAGCGATGGTCGCGGGCGCCAAGTACCGCGGCGAGTTCGAGGAGCGGCTGAAGACCGTCCTCGCCGAGATCAAGGACTCCGACGGCCAGATCATCACCTTCATCGACGAACTGCACACCGTCGTCGGCGCGGGCGCCGGCGGCGACTCCGCGATGGACGCCGGCAACATGCTGAAGCCGATGCTGGCCCGCGGCGAGCTGCGCATGGTGGGCGCGACCACCCTCGACGAGTACCGCGAGCGCATCGAGAAGGACCCGGCCCTGGAGCGCCGCTTCCAGCAGGTGCTGGTCGCCGAGCCGACGGTCGAGGACACCATCGCCATCCTGCGCGGTCTCAAGGGCCGCTACGAGGCCCACCACAAGGTCCAGATCGCCGACAGCGCGCTGGTGGCCTCCGCGACCCTCTCCGACCGCTACATCACCTCCCGCTTCCTGCCCGACAAGGCCATCGACCTAGTCGACGAGGCGGCCTCCCGCCTCCGGATGGAGATCGACTCCTCGCCCGTCGAGATCGACGAACTCCAGCGCTCCGTCGACCGGTTCAAGATGGAGGAGCTGGCGCTGGAGAAGGAGACCGACCCGGCCTCCCGGGAGCGCCTGGAGAAGCTGCGCCGCGACCTCGCCGACAAGGAGGAGGAGCTGCGGGGCCTGACCGCCCGCTGGGAGAAGGAGAAGCAGTCCCTCAACCGCGTCGGTGAACTGAAGGAGAAGCTCGACGAGTTGCGCGGCACCGCCGAACGCGCCCAGCGCGACGGCGACTTCGACACCGCCAGCAAGCTGCTCTACGGCGAGATCCCGGCCCTGGAGAGGGACTTGGAGGCCGCCTCGGAGGCCGAGGAAGAGGCGTCCAAGGACACCATGGTCAAGGACGAGGTCGGCTCCGACGACATCGCGGACGTCGTGGCCGCCTGGACCGGCATCCCGGCCGGCCGCCTCCTGGAGGGCGAGACGCAGAAACTCCTGCGCATGGAGGAGGAGTTGGGCAAGCGCCTGATCGGCCAGAAAGAGGCTGTCCAGGCGGTGTCCGACGCGGTACGGCGCACCCGCGCCGGCATCGCCGACCCGGACCGCCCCACCGGCTCCTTCCTCTTCCTCGGCCCGACCGGCGTCGGCAAGACCGAACTCGCCAAGGCCCTCGCCGACTTCCTCTTCGACGACGAGCGGGCCATGGTCCGCATCGACATGTCCGAGTACGGCGAGAAGCACAGCGTCGCCCGTCTGGTCGGCGCGCCTCCCGGCTATGTCGGCTACGAGGAGGGCGGCCAGCTCACGGAGGCGGTGCGCAGGCGCCCGTACAGCGTCGTCCTGCTGGACGAGGTGGAGAAGGCGCACCCCGAGGTGTTCGACGTCCTCCTCCAGGTGCTGGACGACGGCCGTCTCACCGACGGCCAGGGCCGCACGGTCGACTTCCGCAACGCGATCCTGGTGCTGACGTCGAACCTGGGCAGCCAATTCTTGAGTGGACACAGCATGGTCGACCCGCTGACCGGCGAGGAGGAGAAGAAGGAGCAGGTGCTGGAGGTCGTGCGGACGTCCTTCAAGCCGGAGTTCCTCAACCGCCTCGACGACCTGGTGGTCTTCTCCGCCCTGAACAAGGAGGAGCTGGGCCGGATCGCGAAGCTCCAGATCGACCGGCTGGCCAAGCGGCTGGCGGAGCGCCGTCTGACGCTGGAGGTCACGCCCGAGGCGCTGACCTGGCTCGCCGACGAGGGCATGGACCCGGCCTACGGCGCCCGACCGCTGCGCCGGCTGGTCCAGACCGCCATCGGTGACCGCCTGGCCAAGGAGATCCTGGCCGGCGAGGTCAAGGACGGCGACACGGTCCGGGTGGACGCCTTCGGCGACGGCCTGATCGTGGGCCCGGCGACGGGCAAGACCCTCTGAAGAGGGCGATGGGCAGCAAGACCCTCCGAACCCCGCGCCCGCGACGCGGGGAGCCCTCCTCGGGGCTCCCCGGTCAGCCGGCCGGCGGCCGGTTCACGAGCCGATCAGCAGCCAGAGGGCGAACAGCGTGACGACGCCGGCCACGAGGAGCGCGGGCAGCGCCAGAATGGCGGCCACCACCCCCCATCTGGTCTGTCCCGCCGTTTCCGCGCCGTGCGTCACTGCCATGGCCCCCACCCCTTCGCGCACCGGCCGTCGACCGGCGGCCGGATCCTGTCAGCTGAGGGCTGACAGTACCGGCCGGGGTTGCCATCCCCCTCCCCGGGTGAGGGAGGATGACTGAATCCGTACGAAGGGAAAATCACGGTGAGCATCGACCCGTCCTCGATTCCGAACTTCGGGGGCCAGCCCGAGCCGCAGCCCGGCGGACCGGCGGGCCCCGTCGTCCCGGATCAGGACCTCGTGAAGCAGCTCCTGGACCAGATGGAGCTCAAGTATGTCGTCGACGACGAGGGTGACCTCGCGGCGCCGTGGGAGCAGTTCCGTACGTACTTCATGTTCCGTGGTGAGGGTGACCAGCAGGTCTTCTCGGTGCGGACGTTCTACGACCGGCCCCACCAGATCGACGAGAAGGTACAGCTGCTCGAGTCGATCGACGACTGGAACCGCCGCACCCTGTGGCCCAAGGTCTACAGCCACACCCACGACGACGGCACGGTCCGTCTGATCGGCGAGGCGCAGATGCTGATCGGCACCGGCGTCAGCCTGGAGCACTTCGTCTCCTCGACGGTCAGCTGGGTGCGCGCCGCCATCGAGTTCGACAAGTGGCTCGTGGAGCAGCTCGGCCTGGAGCAGGAGATCGACGAGGCGGAGAAGCCCGGGGACGACGAGGAGTAGGCAGCCCCGCACCTCTTCCGGGAGGGGCTGCGGCCCCGCGCGCCGTCCTAGAGGGGCTTGCCCCCGAGCACGACCAGGTAGGCCCCGTAGACGAACGAGAGCCCGGCCAGGGCACCGACCACCACGGTCGCGTGCCGGGGCCGGGCTCTTGCCGTACGGACCAGGGCACGGGCGAGCGGGATGAGCAGCGGGAAGGCGGGCAGCAGGAAGCGCGGCTTGGACTCGAAGAACCCGGAGCCGCCGACGGCGATCACCAGGAGCACGCCGGCGTGGACGACCAGCGGCAGCGGGGCGCGGTCGGCCAGCAGCAGGGCGAAGAGCAGCACCCCGGTCGCGACGATCACCAGCGTCATCGGGGACACGAACGGGTCCCCGTGCAGCAGCATCCGCTTCACGAACTGCAGCGACCCCCGCCCGAAGTCGAACCGGGAGCCCCACTGCCGCTGCACCTCGAAGTACCCGCCGAGCGGATCGCCCTGCCGGTGCCCGACCCACAGGACGTACGCCGACCAGCCGAGCGGTGCGAGCGCCGCGCCCGTCCACAGCCTGTGGGTAACTTTTCCGCGCCGCCGCCAGACCTCGACCGCCGCCGCCGCGAGCACCGCGGCGGCGACCGCGAACCCGTTCGGCCGGGCCAGCCCCGCGAACGTGGCCAGCGCGCCCGCCCACACCCACCGTCCGGTCAGCACCGCGTACAGCGACCAGGCGGCGAACGCGGTCAGCACGGGCTCGGTGTACGCCATGGACAGCACCACCGAGTGCGGCAGCAGCCCCCACAGCAGCACCAGCGCGGTCCCGACGGCCCGGCCGTGCAGCCGCGCCCCTACGGCGTAGATCCCGCAGGCGGCCACCGCGGCCGCCGTCCAGGACACCAGCAGCCCCGCCGCGCCCCCGCTCAGCGGCGTCACGGCCAGCACCGCGCGCACGAGTCTCGGATACAGCGGGAAGAACGCCAGGTCGCTGTAGATGACCCCGGGGCGCGAGGGCAGCGTGTGGCCGTAGCCGTGCGTGGCGATCCCCAGGTACCAGAGCGAGTCCCAGGACCGCCCGAGCAGCGCGAGCGGGTGGCGGCCCGTGCGCCAGGCGAGCAGGGCGAGCGCGGCGACACCCAGCAGCCGGGCGGCGAGGAACACGCCCAGGGCGGTGCCCATCGCGACGGCCGGGTGCGGCCGCGCGCGGGCCTTCGTGCCGGGGCGGCCCGGCTTCGTGACGGAAGGGCGTGGAAGGGTACTGACGTGGGTCACACCGGCACATTGCAGGAAGAAAGGAACATTTGCGAGCAATGCACATCCGGGCGGGTGCGAATTGACCCCGTTGACCCCGCCCGGCGGGTCGACGAACGCCGCTCACGCGGACGCGCGGCTCCAGAGAGTCGAAAATGCGTTCGCCTGGGCGCGCTGAAGCAGGCTCAAGTCCGGGCTTCGGGTCAGACCTCCATACGGAGTGGATGGGCGATGGACACTTCCGCCCACACCGTCTTGCCCAACGGGTGGCGCGGTGCCGAACCCCAGCGCACGGCCAGGGTGTCCACCAGGAGCAGCCCTCGGCCCGACTCTCCCTCGGGGGCCGACGACGGCGGGGTCACCGGAGGCCGTCTCCCGGAGGCCGCGTCCGCGACCTCGACGCGGACCAGGCCCGCCACCGTGTCCACGGCGACCAGGAGACCGAAGCCGTGTCCCGGTACCCGCCCGTGGAGCACGGCGTTCGCGGCGAGTTCGGCGACCACCAGGGCGACCGCGCACGACGTGTCCGACGCCGGCGGATACCCCCGCTGCTCCAGATGCCGTACGGCAAGCTGCCGGGCCAGTCGCGCACCCCGAGGCGAGGAGGTGAACTGCGCGACAAGGGGCGGCGGTTCGCTCTGTACGTCGTTCGTTTCTGTCAGCACGGCGTGTTCCGTCCTTGGCTGTCGAGCGGGGGATGTGGCGTGGTGTGCGCGAGTCGTCACGTTCCGCACTCAAGAGTCGTCCGGTCGCCCTACGCTCAACAGGTGACGCGGCCTTACTTTTCGACCCGTAAGGAACGGAAGTGACGCTTTGGCCAACGGAATTGACCCCAGTACGTCGATGGCCGCGCTGTTCGGCGCGCGGGTCCGCAGACTTCGCCTCGCCGCCGGACTGACGCAGACCGAGCTGGGCGACAAGGTCCACGTCGTGGGTACGCGGATCACGCAGATCGAGCGGGCGTCCGGAGCGAAGCCGACGCTGGAGCTGGCGCGGGCGCTGGACGCGGCGCTCGGTGCGGACGATCTGCTGGTGGAGCTGTGGCCGTACGTGTACCGGGAGGCGTTTCCGGACTGGTCGCGGCGGTTCATGGAGTACTCGGAGCGGGCGGTGGTCATTCGGCAGTACGCGGCGCATGTGGTGCCGGGTCTGTTGCAGACGGAGCCGTACGCGCGGGCGGTGCTGAGTGTCGGTCTGACGCTAGGCAGCAAGGAGCAGTTGGAGGAGCGGGTCGCCGTTCGAATGGGGCGGCAGGAACGCCTCCGCAGGCCGGACCGGCCCGAGTTGTGGGTGGTTCTCGACGAAGCGGTGCTCCGGCGCCCCGTCGGCGGCCAGGCGGTGATGCGCAAGCAGTTCGAACGACTGCTGGAAACCATGAGGGACCGTCACATCACTGTGCAGGTACTGCCATTCGACCAGGGCGAGCACGATGTGATGGGCGGCTCGCTCACCGTCCTCACCATGCCGGACGGCTCGGAGGTCGCCTACACCGAAGGGGCCCACTACGGCCAACTCATCGAGGATCCGGACGAGGTCAGGCGGTGCTCGCTGGCCTACGATCGACTGCGGGCGGAAGCCCTGCCCCCGCTCATGTCCCTGGACATGATCCGATCCGTGCTGGAGGACAACCGCCGTGGCTCGAATCTCCCGTCCCGAACTGACCGGCGTCACCTGGCGCAAGAGCAGCTACAGCAATCAGGAGGGTGGCGATTGCGTGGAGGTGGCCGACGGATTCCAGGAGACCGTCGTCCCCGTCCGTGACAGCAAGGTTCCGCACGGTCCGGTGCTGTGCTTCGAAGGCGCTGCCTGGACCGCCTTCATAGGCGAGTTGAAGGCCGGGACCCACCTTCCCTGAGTCCGCCGGACCCCTGTCCGCGAGGGCCCGGCAGGCCGCTGGCCTCCCCAAAGAACCGGGGGAAAGAACTACCCGCCCACCCGCCCTCCCCGGCCGCACGGCTCGCGTCACTCGTCCGAGTGACCGGCTTGCAGGGGCGGGATACGGACGGTTACGTTCGCCGCGACAACAGCACACAGACTTCGGCCCCCGGCCGGGATTGCCGTCCCGAACGAGGGCCTGACCGATCAGGAAGCTTCGACCTTCCCAATGGCTGACTCGCAGTCTAACGCGCCCTCGCGCGCTGACGCCGGAGCTCCGGCCTCCGGCGTGATCCACGTCCGCACCCGGCTGACGGCCGACTTCACGGTGATCTCCAACGCGCTCGCCCAGATGCGCGGCAGCGCGGTCACGGTCGGCGTCGCGGCGTACATTACCGTGCGGCCGCGGGCGGAACCGGTGGATCACAGGTGATCGCCCCGCCGTTGTGTACACATGGGACACCCGGTACCCTTGGGTGCATGACGCAGCCCATGCCCATAGAGTCGATCCGCGATGTCCGGGCACACCTGGCCGAGGTCGTGGAGCGGGCCGACCGGGACGACGTGCCTACCGTCATCACCCGGCGCGGCAAGCAGGTCGCCGCCGTGGTGTCCATCGAGGTGCTGCGCAAATACCAGGAGTGGGAAGAGCGCGAGATCAACCGGATCATCGACGAGCGCATGACCAACCCGGCACCCGGCATCCCGATCGAGGACATCATGAGGGAGACGCTGGCGCGCAGTGAGTGAGTACCGCACCGTCTTCCGAGCCGAGGCTCAGGCCGAACTCCGCAAGGTCCCGCGAGACATGGCCCTCCGCATTCTGGCCAAGCTGACCGAGCTGGAGAGCGACCCGCTGGGGTTCAACACCACGGCTCTCGTCTCCCAGCCCGACCGGCGCCGCCTGCGGGTGGGCGACTACCGCGTGATCTACACAATCGACAACGGCGAGCTGGTGGTGTGGGTCGTACACGTCGGGCATCGCTCTACCGTCTACGACACCTGAGCACTCGGAGGCCGCGGCCGGTTGGGAAGAGCTGTGCCGGGTGCCGTTGCCGAACGCGCATCCCTGCCTGGAGGCCCTGTGTCAGGAACTGCTTCGCCGAACGTACGGCCGTGACCAGGTCCGGGGTGATGTGACCCAGGCGACGCCGTATTCACACACCCGTGCCTGCTTGCCGAGGGATTCCACGCTCCGTTGATCGGCGAACCGGCCGACACCGACGCCCCGACGCTGCTCGACGCCCTGTGCCACTGCGACCGGCACGACCTCAGCCGGAGACGGCGACCACATGCTTGCCCTCCAACTGCTCGCGGGCCTGCTCACCGCACCCCGCCCGGCATCGGAGTCCGCCTGGCAGCGCTGACGCGCGATTTCCGTTTGAGCGCCGTCAGTGTGCGAATGCCTTGCGGAGCCGTTCCGCCGCCTCCTCCAGCACTGATGTCCGCTTGCAGAAGGCGAACCGTACGAAGGGGGCGCCGGCTTCCCGGTGGTCGTAGAAGACCGCGTTCGGGATGGCGACGACGCCGGCGCGCTCGGGCAGGGAACGGCAGAAGGCGAAGCCGTCCGACTCGCCGAGGGGGCGGATGTCGGTGGTGATGAAGTACGTGCCCGCCGTGCGGAACACCTCGAAGCCCGCGTCCCTCAGGCCCGCCGTCAGCAGGTCCCGCTTGGCCCGCATGTCCTCGCGGAAGGCGGTGAAGTACGCGTCCGGGAGGGCCAGGGCCTCGGCGACCGCGTACTGGAAGGGCCCCGAGCTGACGTATGTCAGGAACTGCTTCGCCGAGCGTACGGCGGCGGTGAGCGCCGGGGCCGCGGTCACCCAGCCCACCTTCCAGCCGGTGAAGGAGAAGGTCTTGCCGGCCGAGCCGATGGTGACCGTGCGCTCGCGCATGCCCGGGAAGGTCGCGAGGGGGAGGTGCTCGGCGTCGTCGAAGACCAGGTGCTCGTAGACCTCGTCGGTGACGACCAGCAGATCCCGCTCCACCGCCAGCTCGGCGATCGCGGTCAGCTCCTCGCGGGTGAGGACCGTGCCGGTGGGGTTGTGCGGGGTGTTGATCAGCAGGAGCCGGGTGCGGTCGGTGACGGCGGCGCGCAGCTCGTCGAGGTCCAGCCGGAAGGAGCCGCCGTCCGGCCGCAGCGTGACGGGGACCCTGGTCCCGCCCGCCATCGCGATACAGGCCGCGTAGGAGTCGTAGTAGGGCTCCAGGGCGACCACCTCGTCGCCTGGCTCCAGCAGGCCGAGCAGGGCCGCCGCGATGGCCTCCGTGGCGCCCGCGGTGACCAGCACCTCGGAGTCGGGATCGAACGACAGTCCGTACCGCCGCTCCTGGTGCGCGGCGATCGCGCCGCGCAGCTCGGGGACGCCGGGGCCCGGCGGGTACTGGTTGCCGCGCCCGTCCCGCAGCGCCCGTACGGCCGCCTCCCTGACCTCCTCGGGGCCGTCCGTGTCGGGAAAGCCCTGGCCCAGGTTGATGGAGCCCGTCCGTACGGCCAGCGCGGACATCTCGGCGAAGATCGTCGTCCCGAACTCGGCGAGCCGGCGGTTGAGGATGGGGCGGGTGCTGGAGGTCATGCGGGCCATCCTGCGCCGAAGCTCTGGAGTTCCTCAACTCCGCTTTGGCTGGTGAGACGGCGGGGCATCCCCCGTGCACGCACAGCACGAGGCGCCCACGGGGGACGCTTCGGGGGACTCGAAAGGACGGTGGCGCATGTTCACCGTGTTCATCGTGGCGGCGCTCGCGCTCGCCTTCATCGGGGTCGTCGCGTCGGCGGCGCGCAGGGGCAGGACCGGCGGCGGACACCGCAAGGGGTCCTACGGCAGTGGCGGCGCGAGCTCCTCCGGCGGGAGCTGGTGGGCCGGGGACGGCGGAGGCGGATCGTCCGGCGGCCACCACTCCGGGGGGCACTCGGGCGGGCACCACTCCTGCGGTGGGGGTCACTCCTGCGGAGGCCACTCCTCATGCGGCGGCGGATCGTCCTGCGGGGGCGGCGGAGGGTGCGGGGGAGGCAGCTGACGCGCGCGGCGGAGGAAGTTGACGCGCGGGAGAGGCAGCTGACGCGCGCGGCGGATTCGCGCGCTCCGGCGTACGCCACGGCCGCCGTGGCGTACGCCGTGGTTGAACAGTTGAGCTGTGGAGCCCACGGAGGGATGGAAACCCCACGAACTTGGGTAAAAACGCTGTGGTGGTGCCACCGTTCATGATTCCCTCTAAATCACCTGACGCAGCCCTCGGACGTCCTGCGCAAGGCCGATCCGAGCCACGACTGGGCTGACCGGGCGATCTCCCGGTGCCGACCGGGATGCGCCGGACCACACCTCCCTTTCTTTGCGTGCTAGCGGAGCCGATCCATGCTCACGACCCTGAACACCTCGTACACCGACACGCGCGCGGCCGACCTCGCCTGGGCACTGGGGCGTGAGCCGCTTCCGGCACTGGCCACGCTCGACCTCGAACTGGCCGGGGCGAAGCTTCAGTTGAGACTCCTCGGCGCCTCCCACCAGGTGCTCCTGGAGGAGGAGCGGGGCAGCTGTTCGGAGACGGTGGCGTGCATCCCCGGCAGCAGTACACCGCTGCCGCTGGGCGTCGCCAAGCGCGTCGGGGACTGGGAGTACGAGTTCGCGGCGAGAGTGGAAGTCCTCTCACCGGGCTCCTTCGCGGGCCGCGCCCAGGAGCTGCTGGCCCTGGTCTCCGACCACCCGAACGGTCTGGCCGGCGTCTTCCCCGGCAGCCCGCACGCCTTCACCGCGATGCTCGCCCAGCGCCACGAGGGCCAGGTCCACTGGCGGACCTGGCACGCGTACCCGCAGGACGGGCAGCTGGTGGCCACGCGGACGCGGGTCGGGGTGCGAGTGCCGACCGTCGATTTCGGCCCACGTCAGGCGAAACTCAGCCCGTCCGGCGTTTGAGGCCGAGGCCGTCCGGCGTTCGAGGACGAGCCCGTCCGGCGTTCGAGGACGACGCCGTTCGGACCGATGCGCCCGCCCCGTGGAGGCGGCCTCCGGTCACGCCGACCCAAACACACTTCCACACGTGTGGGTGACAAAGCGTGACTCCACCGTGACGTAACGTCGCTGTTGTGATCGAACCGCACGCACCGGCCCCGCCAAGCCCCCCACCCCCCTGGGCGGCGCCCGCGCGGCTGCCCGTGCGGCCGGCCACCGGACGGTTCCTCGTCCTCGCGTGCGTGTTCGTCTGCGCGGCCTGCGGACTGGTGTACGAACTCGAACTGGTCGCCCTGGCCTCGTACTTGATCGGTGACTCCGTCACCCAGGCCTCGGTCGTGCTGTCGGTCATGGTGTTCGCCATGGGCATCGGCTCGCTCGCCGCGAAGCGGCTGCGCTGGCGTGCCGCCGTCGGCTTCGGCGCGATCGAGGCGACCCTCGCCCTGGTCGGCGGCTGCAGCGCCATGGCGCTGTACGCGGTCTTCGCGTGGACCGGCGACTGGGGTGGCCTGTGGGCGAGCGGCCCGCGCTGGCTGCTGGTCGCGTTCTCGCTGACCATAGGCCTGCTGATCGGCGCCGAGGTCCCGCTCCTGATGGAGCTGATCCAGCGCATCCGGCGCCAGGACGCGGGCGGCGCGGTGGCCGACCTGTTCGCCGCGGACTATGTCGGCGCACTCGTCGGCGGCCTCGCCTTCCCGTTCCTCCTGCTGCCCCTGCTGGGCCAGTTGACCGGCGCCCTGATGACCGGCACCGTCAACGCGATCGCGGGCGGCGCCCTCGTCCTGGGCCTGTTCCGCCGCGACCTCAGCCCCCGCGCCCGCTGGATGCTGCTGATCGCCAACCTCACCGTCCTCGGCCTGCTCGCCTCCGCCGCCGCCCTGGTCGACGACTTCGAGCGGGCCGCACGGCACGCGGTCTACGGCCGGGACGTCCGGGTGGCGCTGCAGACCGGCGTCCAGGAGGTCGTCCTCACCGGCGGCACCGACGGCCGCCCGCTCGACCTCTTCCTCGACGGCCGCCTGCGCGTCAGCGGCCGCGACGAACACCGCTACCACGAGGCGCTGGTCCACCCGGCGATGAACGGCCCGCACGCGCGCGTGCTGATCCTCGGCGGCGGCGACGGCCTGGCCGCCCGCGAGGTGCTGCGCCACCCGGGAGTGCGGCGGGTACAGGTGGTCGAACTCGACGCGGGAGTGGTGCGGCTGGCCCGCCACGACCCGGCCCTCTCCCGCCTCAACCGCCACGCCTACGACGACCCACGCGTGCGCGTGACGACCGCCGACGCCTTCCGCTGGCTGCGCACGGCGCCGAGAGCGGCGTACGACGTCGTCATCTCGGACCTGCCCGACCCCGGCATCACCGCCAGCACCAAGCTCTACTCCGAGGAGTTCTACGGCCTCGCCCGCCGCGTCCTCGCGCCCGGCGGCCGCCTGGTGGTGCACGCCGGGGCACTCTCCACCCGCCCGCGCGTCTTCTGGACGGTCGTCGCCACCCTGCGCGCCGTGGGCCTGCACCCCGTGCCGTACGACGTCGACGGCCGCGACGCCCGCTTCGCCGCCGGCCCCGACCGTACCGTGGGCGCCCACCGCGCCCCCCGTGACTGGGGTTTCGTCCTGGCCGCGGCCGGCACGACCCCGCGTCTTGGCCTGGACCCCCGGCCCCCGCACCCGGGGACCCTCACCCCCGCCTCCCTGGCGACGGACGCCCGGTCGGCGGCCCGCACCCGGCTGCCGGGACTGCCGCCCTCGACGCTGGTGCACCCGCGCTACACCAACTGACGTACCGTTCCTGCCCGGTACGCGTGTGTGTCCTGCCCGGTACGCGTGCGTCTCCTGCCCGGTACGCGTGCGTGCACGGCGGCCCGCCCCCCGTCCCCCGCTCGGGACGGACCGCCGTACTCCCCCGCATCCCCCGCAGCCCCCCGCTTCCCCCGTTGCCCCCGTCGCCCCCCCGCTCAGACGACGTTCAGCGTGTTGTACGAGGCGAGCTTCCAGCCCTTGGTCTTGTTGACCTTGACGTAGTACTTCCCCCCGGTCCGCTTGAAGGTCACGTCGTGCTTGTAGCCGAGGTAGGTGACCGTGCCGTCGCCGTTGTCGACGAGCCACCAGTCCGCGACGCCGAGCGTCTTCGGCCCCGCCTTGCCGTCGACGACCAGCGGATTGCTCAGGTGGTAGCTGTTGTAGTGCTTCTGCAGCTGCTTCACGGCGTACGTGGTGTTCGGCCCGTACTTGCCGTCCACATCGGCCCAGTCGAAGCTCGTCCCGTTGCTCTCCTTCACCCCCTCGGCCCACAGGATCTCCTGCACCAGCGCGGTCGCGTTGCTGTGCGAGTGGCTGGTGGAGGACAGGGTGCCCTCGTCGGTCCAGTCGTTGTCCACGGCCCCCGTCCCGGACACGAACCCCTGCGAGATGCTCGCCGACGCCGGAGTCGCGCCCAGCGCCACCGCGCCCGCGACGGTGGCGACGACGGTGAGCGCGAGCGCCCTGGTGCGAAGTGACATGTGCCGTTCCCTCCCGAGAACGAGCCGTGGTTCCCCCGTTGGTCCCCCGTTGCGGCCCGCACCATGAAGCTACGGCCGCCCCACACCTCCCCGAATCCCGCGACGGTTGGAACCACGCGCCAACCCCTGCGGTAAACGGGCGGTTCCTGCAACTTCCGCGGTACCGCGGAAGGTTGACGCCCCCGCCGGAGCACCGGGGATACGCTGCGGCGATGCGGATCCACCCACTCGTCGTCGACGGCCTGATCACGGCGGCGCAGACGACCGTGGCCGTCCTGCTCGGCAGGGAGGCCGTCCGCCAGGGCTGGCCCGCACTCGACACCCTCGACTGGACGCTGGTCGCCCTCGCCAACCTGCCGACGTTCCTGCGCACCCGGGCCCCGGTCACCATATGCGTCTTCGTCCTCGCGGTCTGCGTCGTCTACGTCGGCCGGGGCGGCTGGCCGGTGGTCAACTCCCTCGGCCCCATGCTGGCGTTCTACACCGTGGCGTCCCTGCGCCCGACCCGCGCCACGGCGGTCTGCGCGGCCCTGATGGCCGCCGTCTGGGTCTACGCCGGTGTCGTCACCGACGGCAGTTCGATGGCGTCGGTGGCCGCCCAGTCCGTCGCCTACCCGCTGGTGCTGTGGTGGTTCGGCCACACCGCCCGCCGAACGGCCGATCTGACCCGGCAGTTGAAGGCCGAGCAGGCCGAACGGGCGCGGCGGGAGGTCGCCGAGGAGCGGGTCCGTATCGCCCGCGAACTCCACGACGTGGTCGCCCACCACATGGCGGTCATCAATGTCCAGGCGGGCCTCGCCCGCTTCGTCTTCACCTCCGACGCACCCACCGCGCGCGGCGCGCTGGACGCCATCGAGGGCGCCAGCGCCGAAGCCCTCGCCGAACTGCGCCGCATGCTGGGCCTGTTGCGCGCGGACGGCGTCCAGGGCGAGGCCGAGGGCGCCCCCGCCCCCGGCCTCGACCAACTCGCCGAGATGGTGGAGCGGGTGCGGGCCGGCGGCGTCCCCGTGGACCTGACGGTCACCGGCGAACCACGCCCCCTGCCCCCCGGTGTCCAGCTCTGCCTCTACCGGGTCGTCCAGGAAGCCCTGACCAACGTCCTCAAGCACGCGCCCGGCGCGCACGCCACCGTCGAACTCGCCTACCGGGCAGGCGAGATGACGGCCTCGGTCATCGACGACGGAACCGGGGAGGGGGTGATTCCGGCCAGAAAGCGGCAGCGCGGCGGACACGGCTTGATCGGCATGCGGGAGAGGGCCAAGCTCTACGGCGGGACGATCGTCGTCGGCCCGCGCAGCGAGGGGGGTTTCGGCGTGCATCTGACCCTGCCGACGTCCGCACGGACCGCACGCCGGGGAGACACCGTCGCGGAATGACCGAGACAGGCACGGACGAAGGGGCGATCAGGATCCTGGTCGTCGACGACCAGTTCCTGGTGCGGGGCGGACTGGTCGCCCTGCTGCGCGCGGCGCCCGGCATGGAGGTCGTCGGCGAGGCGGCCGACGGCGCGGAGGCGGTCGCCCTCGCCGCGAAGACCCACCCCGACGTCATCCTCATGGACATCCGCATGCCCGGCATGAGTGGCATCGAGGCGACGGAGCGCATCCTCGCCGCCGCCTGTGACCCGCCCCCGCGCATCCTCGTCCTCACCACCTTCGACCTCGACGAGTACGTCTACGGCGCCCTGCGCGCCGGAGCCTCCGGCTTCCTGCTGAAGGACGCGGGCCCCGAACGCCTCCTCGCCGCGGTGACCGCCGTCCACGGCGGCGACGCCCTGTTCGCTCCGGTGGTCACCCGTCGCCTGGTGGAGGCGTTCACCCGGACGGCACGGACACCGCGGCCGCCGACGGGGCTGGACGCGCTGACCACCCGTGAGGTGGAGGTGCTGAAGCTGGTGGCGCGGGGGATGACCAACGCGGAGGCGGCGGACCGGCTGTTCATCAGCGAGGCCACGGTCAAGACCCATCTGAACCGCACGATGACCAAGCTGGGGCTGGCGAGCCGGGCGCAGGTGGTGGTGGTCGCCTATGAGACGGGGCTGGTGACACCGGGGAGCGCCTGACGGCGACGCGCGGTCACTTTCGGGCAACGGGGGTGCGGGCACCGGCGTCCTGGGTAGGCTCGGCCGACATGGAGCATGAGGTGTTCGTTCCGGTTCCGGCCCAGCGGCTGAGGGAGGCGCTGGCCGATCCCGCGAGGGTCGCCCGGGCGGTCCCCGGGCTTCAGCAGGACGCCGGCGCCGAACCCGTCTCCGGGCGGCTGAAGGTGCGCGTCGGCAGCCACTCCGTCACCTACCGCGGCACCGTACGGATCACTCCGCGGGAGGACGGGTCCTACGCCGCCGAGGGCGACGCCACCGAGACGCGCGGGACCGGCTCGGTCAAGCTGGCGCTGGCGCTGCGCGTGGCGGACGCCGAGGGTGGCTCCACGCTGGCCTTCGAGGGGACGGCCTCCGCGGACGGGCGTCTGACGGAGCTGTCCGCGGACGCGGTCGCCTCCGCCGTGATCCGCCTGCTGAACCGTTTCGGGGAGAACCTGGCGACGGTGTCGGAGCCGCCCGAGGCATCGGAGCAGCCCGAGCAGCCCGAGGCGTCCGAGCCGGCGGGGCACACGTCCGTGTTCGACACCGAGGTGCCCCCGCCGTCACTCGACCCACTGGCGGAGGAGAACGAGGTGGAGGGCGGGACGGGGGACGGCATCGAAGCCGGGACGGGGCCCGAGGCCGAGGAGCCTGAACAGGCGGCCGCCTCCCTCCCCGACGACTACACCGACCCCTCCCGGCCCCCCGCCGAAGCCGCGCACGCGCGCCGCACGATGATCGGGCGCAGCGCGGAGGAGGTCGACCACGCGCCGCCCCGTGGACGCTACGCCCCGGTCCCCGCGCCGCAGACGGTCGCTCCGGGCTCGCCGCTGCGGTGGGCCGCGCCCGCCGCGGCCGTGGTCCTGGCGTCGGCGATCGTGGTCGGTCGTGTGCTGCGGCGCCGGCGCTGAGCCGTTCCCGGGGGCGGGCGGAGCCGGGGCGTTCGGGTGCCCTTGATCGCCCCAGTAGGGTCGTCCCGTGAGTAACGGAGACATCACGCTGACCGCGGGCGACGCGGAGGTGACCGTGCTGCCGGGCAACGGCGGGCGGGTCGGAGGGCTGCGGGTCGACGGGATCGAACTGCTGCGGCAGGGGGAGCGGTTCGGGTGCTTTCCGATGGTTCCCTGGTGCGGGCGGATCAGGAACGGCCGGTTCCGGGACGGGGCCACCGTCCAGCAGATGCCGCTCAACTCCCCGCCGCACGCGATCCACGGCACCGCCCGCGACGGCGCCTGGAGGACAGCGCGCGTGCACACCGACGAGGCCGTCATCACGTACGACCTGGTGGCGCCCTGGCCGTATGCCGGCCGTGTCACGCAGCAGTTCGAGCTGACGCCCGACTCGCTGACCCTGACCATGGCCGTGGAGACGATCGACTCCTCCTTCCCGGCCCAGATCGGCTGGCACCCGTGGTTCAACCGGAACCTGGGAGGCGACGACGTCCGCGTGGACTTCGCGCCCGCCTGGCAGGAGGAGCGCGGCGAGGACCACCTCCCCACCGGCAATCGCGTCGAGCCCGGGCCGGGCCCCTGGGACGACTGCTTCGGTATGCCCGGTGGCGTCGAGGTGACGCTCACCTGGCCGGGCCAACTGGAGCTGAAGGTCGCCAGCCGCGAGGAGTGGGTCGTCGTCTACGACGAGCAGGAGGCGGCCGTATGCGTGGAACCGCAGACCGGACCGCCCGACGGCCTCAACAGCATGCCCCGGCTGGTCACGCCCCTGGAGCCGCTGGAGGCCTCGACGACCTGGACCTGGCGCCGCCTCTAAGCTGGCTGGCATGACGACGGACGTACGCGGCGAGCTGCTGCAGCAGATCAAGGACAAGGCCGTGGTGCACGGCAAGGTGACCCTGTCTTCGGGGCTGGAGGCGGACTACTACGTCGACCTGCGCCGGATCACCCTCGACGGGGAGGCCGCACCGCTGGTCGGGCAGGTGCTCCTCGATCTGACCGCCGACCTTGAGTTCGACGCCGTCGGCGGGCTCACCATGGGCGCCGACCCGGTCGCGGGCGCCATCCTGCACGCGGCCGCCGCGCGCGGGAAGCGCGTCGACGCCTTCGTCGTACGGAAGGCGGCGAAGGCGCACGGGCTGCAGCGGCGGGTGGAGGGCCCGGACATCGCCGGCCGGCGGGTGCTGGTCGTCGAGGACACCTCCACCACCGGCGGCTCCCCGCTGGCCGCCGTCGAGGCGGTGCGGGAGGCCGGGGCGGAGGTCGTCGCGGTGGCGACGATCGTGGACCGGGCCACCGGCGCCGCCGAGAAGATCCAGGAGGGGGCCGGGGTGCCGTACCTCTTCGCCTACTCCAAGGACGAGCTGGGCCTCGACTGACGCGAACGAGTTGTCCACAGGGCGTTGACCCGGTTGTCCACAAGCCGGACAGTGCGGGCAAAGCATCCGGCCGCGTCTGGAAAGATGGGGCCGACGATGACGTCACCCCCAAGGTCTAGGTCAGGGCCGTAGTACGCAGCCAGCCAACCCGCACATACCAAGGAGCGGACAGATGCCCATCGCAACTCCCGAGGTCTACAACGAGATGCTGGACCGGGCGAAGGCAGGCAAGTTCGCCTACCCGGCCATCAACGTGACCTCGACCCAGACCCTGCACGCGGCCCTGCGCGGTTTCGCGGAGGCGGAGAGCGACGGCATCGTCCAGATCTCGACCGGCGGTGCCGAGTTCCTGGGCGGCCAGTACAGCAAGGAGATGGTGACCGGCTCGGTCGCCCTCGCCGAGTTCGCGCACATCGTCGCCGAGAAGTACCCGGTCAACATCGCGCTGCACACCGACCACTGCCCGAAGGACAAGCTCGACGGGTACGTACGTCCGCTGCTGGCCATCTCCGAGGAGCGCGTGAAGGCCGGCGGCAACCCGCTCTTCCAGTCGCACATGTGGGACGGCTCCGCCGAGACCCTGGCCGACAACCTGGCGATCGCCCAGGAGCTGCTCGAGCAGGCCCGTCGCGCCAACATCATCCTCGAGGTGGAGATCACCCCGACCGGTGGCGAGGAGGACGGTGTCTCGCACGAGATCAACGACTCCCTCTACACCACGGTCGAGGACGCGATCCGTACCGCCGAGGCGCTCGGCCTCGGTGAGAAGGGCCGTTACCTGCTCGCCGCCTCCTTCGGCAACGTCCACGGCGTGTACAAGCCGGGCAACGTCGTGCTCCGCCCCGAGCTGCTCAAGGAGCTGAACGAGGGCGTTGCCGCCAAGTACGGCAAGCAGTCCCCGTTCGACTTCGTCTTCCACGGCGGCTCCGGCTCCACCGAGCAGGAGATCGCCACCGCGCTGGACAACGGCGTGGTGAAGATGAACCTCGACACCGACACCCAGTACGCCTTCACCCGCCCGGTCGCGGACCACATGTTCCGCAACTACGACGGTGTCCTGAAGGTCGACGGCGAGGTCGGCTCCAAGAAGACCTACGACCCGCGCACCTGGGGCAAGCTGGCCGAGGCGAGCATGGCCGCGCGCGTCGTCGAGGCCACGCAGAACCTGCGCTCGGCGGGCAACAAGATCAAGTAAGCGGTGGGGCGAGCCGTCCCGAGTCAAACGCTTCACAGCGAGCCCGGTGCTACGGCGCCGGGCTCCCTGTATACCTGGGACCATGCCCGACGTCCGGCTGTCCTCCGCGCAGGGCAAGTGGATCCTGCTCACCACCGTCCTCGGCTCCAGCATGGCCATGCTGGACTCGACGGTTGTCAATGTCGCGCTCCCACGCATCGGCCGGGACCTCGACGCCGACCTGGCCGCCCTGCAGTGGACGGTCAACGCGTACATGCTGACCCTGGCCGGCCTGATCCTGCTGGGCGGCTCCCTGGGCGACCGCTACGGCCGCCGCAAGATCTTCGTGATCGGTGTCGTCTGGTTCGCCTCCGCGTCCCTGCTGTGCGGTCTCGCCCCGAACGTCGGCGTCCTCGTCGCGGCCCGTGCCCTGCAGGGCGTCGGCGGCGCCCTCCTCACCCCCGGCTCGCTGGCCCTGATCCAGGCGTCCTTCCACCCCGACGACCGGGGCCGGGCGGTCGGTCTCTGGTCCGGTTTCGGCGGCATCGGCGCGGCGGTCGGCCCGTTCCTGGGCGGCTGGCTGGTGACCGGTCCCGGCTGGCGCTGGGTCTTCCTCGTCAACGTCCCGCTGGCCCTGCTCTGCGCCCCCATCGCCGTCCGGCACGTGCCGGAGTCGTCGGACAGCCGCAGCCACGGCCGTTTCGACGTCCTCGGTGCGGTCCTGGGCGCCCTGTCCCTCGCCCTCGTCACCTACGCGCTGATCGAGGCCCGTCAGGGCTCCCTCGCCGTCGTCCTCACGGCGGTCGGGGGCGTCGCGGCGGGCGTGGCCTTCGTCTACGTCGAGAAGCGCCGCCCGGACCCGATGATGCCGCTGGACATCTTCGCCTCCCGCCAGTTCACGGCCGTCAACCTGGTCACCCTCTGCGTCTACGCGGCCTTCGGCGGCTTCTTCTTCCTGGCGGCACTCCAGCTCCAGGTGGCCCTGGGCTGGTCGCCGCTGGCCGCGGGCACGGCCCTGCTCCCGACGACGGCGATGATGCTCCTGTTCTCCGCCCGCTCGGGGGCCCTCGCGGACCGTATCGGCCCCCGTATCCCGCTGACGGTCGGACCGCTCCTGTGCGCGGCGGGCATGCTCCTGATGCTGAGAGTCGGCCCGGGCGCCTCGTACGTCACCGACCTCCTGCCCGCCCTCCTGGTCCTCGGCACCGGCATGGTCACCCTGGTCGCCCCGCTGACCTCCACCGTCCTGGGCTCCGTGGACACGGCACGGGCGGGCCTGGCGAGCGGCATCAACAACGCGGCGGCCCGCGCGGCCGGCCTGATCGCGGTCGCCGCCCTGCCCCTCCTCGCCGGCATGGGCCCGGAGACCTACCTCTCCCCGACCGCCTTCGACGACGCCTTCCACCGCGCGATGCTGCTGTGCGCCGGGGTCCTCCTGGTCGGAGCAACCGTCGCCTTCACAACGGTCCGCCCCCTCCCCCCGGGCTGCCGCCGCCCCGAATGCCGAACCCACGGAGCACTCACGGCACCACCACTGGAGGGGGAGCGGGCGGCGAAGCGGATCGCCTGATCGCGTGGGACGCATGCGGGGGTGCGCTGTCATGAGTAGGTGAGCACTTGCGAGCATCAGAGCGGATCATCAACGAGGTTGCCCAGGGGATTCGGAGCTTGGGCGACGCTGTGGCCTGGTTCTCTTCGCTGGAGCAGGTTGAACAGAGAGCCGTACTCCACGAGGTTGTTCGCTACGCCATGCAAGCCCATGCAACAGTGGACGACGCGCGTGAGGGGCTGGCGCGATCGGGGGTCAAGCCGACCATGACCCCGGCAGTGTTGATTGTTCGAGAGCCGACACTCGAACAAATGGGGAAGATCGTGAATCTGCCCCCCGGTGAGTACCTGAAGTCCATTCGCGTCCTCTTGTCCACGTTCGCCGTGACTGACACGCGACGAAGGAAAACGGAGTGCCGAGGAACTTGTAGCCACGCCTGGCACAACCTGTCGTAGGTGCCAACGGGCAGGTGGATCGTTCGGGGGCTCCTGAGTGCCGCCCAGGGCGCCACTCAGGGCGGCATGACGCGCTGGAGCTGGGAGCCGAATCCGCTTCCACGACCTCCGCCACTCCATGGCCACGCTGCTCCTGTGGCAGGGCGACCGGTGGGCCGCTGGGGTGGCGAGGTCAGCGGGTCGGAGTGTACGCCGATGGGCCAGACTGGAAGGCATGTCCATTCACGAGAATCTTCTCGGGGGTCCGCCCCCGACCCACCTCCCCGACGACCCCGCGCCCCGCGAGCTGCTGGCGAACGGCACCGCGCCCGCGGACGTCGCCGCGAAGTACCCGACCTCCTCGCTGGCCTGGGCCCAGCTGGCCGACGACGCGTTCGAGCGGGGCAGTGTCGTGGAGTCGTACGCCTATGCCCGGACCGGCTATCACCGGGGCCTGGACTCCCTGCGCCGCAACGGCTGGAAGGGGCACGGCCCCGTGCCCTGGGAGCACGAGCCGAACCGTGGCTTCCTGCGCGCCCTGCACGCCCTCGCCCGCGCCGCCGGATCCATCGGCGAGCAGGAGGAGTACGAGCGCTGCACCCAGTTCCTGAAGGACTCCTCGGCGACGGCGGCCCAGACGCTGGGCTGACCCCGCGGCTGTCCGGCCGGGTGTGAGGTCCGTCTGATCTGCTCAGGCGGACCTTGCGTTTTCGCGGGACCATCGAAGAAGATTTGCCGCGGGGACCGGGGCGTCCTGCCGAAGACGGCAGGTGCGGACCGCTACCCGGAGTAATACAGGAGACAGCGATGTCCCATGAGGCTCACGAAACCCAGGAGCCCGAGACCCCGCATCTCGACTTCCAAGGCACGACGCCGTACGAGGACTACGTCAAGGCGGACGTGCTCACCCACCTCCAGCACACCCTCTCCGACGATCCCGGAGAGATGGTCTTCCTGGTCACCACCCAGGTGATGGAGCTGTGGTTCACGGTCATCGTCCATGAGTGGGAGACCGCGGCGGGCGCGCTGCGCAGCGACGACGTGCCCACGGCCGTCGCCGCGCTGAAGCGGTCCGTCCGTGAGCTGGAGGCGCTGACCGCCTCCTGGAAGCCGCTCGGCCAGCTGACCCCGGCGCAGTTCAACTCCTACCGCTCGGCCCTCGGCGAGGGCTCCGGGTTCCAGTCGGCGATGTACCGGCGCATGGAGTTCCTGCTCGGCGACAAGTCCGCGTCCATGCTGGTCCCGCACCGGGGCGCGCCCCGCGTCCACGCGGAGCTGGAGAAGGCCCTGCACGAGCCGAGCCTGTACGACGAGGTGCTGCGGCTGCTCGCGCGGCGCGGGCACGCGATTCCGGCGGCGGTGCTCGACCGTGACGTCTCGCTCCGCTACGAGCCGTCGGAGGAGGTCGAGGCCGTCTGGACGGCTCTCTACTCCGGCCCCGAGAACGATGAACTCGCCCGTCTGGGCGAGGCGTTGACCGATGTCGCGGAGCTGGTGTGGCGCTGGCGCAACGACCACCTCGTGGCCACCCGCCGAGCGATGGGCTCCAAGGCCGGCACGGGCGGCTCCGCCGGGGTCGCCTGGCTGGAGAAGCGCGCCCAGAAGAGCGTGTTCCCCGAGCTGTGGACGGCGCGGTCCCATGTCTGAACTGGTGAGCAGGGCAAGCGAGTTGGACGCCGCCGATGAACTGGCGGACAAGCGGGCCGAGTTCGTGCTCGACGCAGCATCTGATCATGCCGCTGACGCCGCGGTCGTCTACCTGGACGGCAACTCGCTCGGCGCGCTGCCGGCCGCTGTCCCGGGCCGCGTCGAGGACGTCGTACGACGCCAGTGGGGCGCGCTCCGTATCCGTTCCTGGGACGAGAGCGGCTGGTGGACGGCGCCCGAGCGGATCGGCGACCGGATCGCCCCGCTGGTGGGCGCGGAAGCCGGGCAGATCGTGGTCGGCGACTCCACAAGTGTCAATGTCTTCAAGGCACTTGTGGGCGCGGTGCGGATGGCGGGGGAGGGCCGCGACGAGATCCTCGTCGACGCCACCACCTTCCCCACCGACGGCTACATAGCCGAGTCGGCGGCCCGTATGACCGGCCGCACGCTGCGTCCGGTGACGCCGGCGGAGGTGCCGGGTGCGCTCAACGACCGTACGGCCGCCGTGTTGTTGAATCATGTCGACTACCGCACGGGCCGCCTGCACGACCTGCCCTCTCTCACGGCAGCGATCCACGCGTCCGGCGCGCTCGCGGTCTGGGACCTCTGCCACAGCGCGGGCGCGCTGCCGGTCGGGCTCGACGATCACGGGGTCGACCTGGCGGTCGGCTGCACCTACAAGTACCTGAACGGCGGCCCGGGTTCACCGGCGTACCTGTATGTACGGCGAGACCTCCAGGACCGTTTCGACTCCCCGCTGCCGGGGTGGAACTCGCACACCGAACCCTTCGGCATGCGCCCCGACTACACACCGGCGTCCGGCGCCCTGCGCGGTCGCGTCGGCACACCGGACATCCTCTCCATGCTCGCCCTGGAGGCGGCGCTGGAGGTGTGGGACGGCGTCTCGATCGAGTCGGTGCGCGCCAAGTCCCTCGCGCTGACGGACTTCTTCCTGGAGTGCGTCTCCGCGTACGTCGACGAGGGCCGCGTCGAGTGTGTGACGCCCGTGGCCCACGGCGAGCGGGGCAGCCAGGTCGCGCTGCGCTGCGAGGACGCCGGGGACGTGATGAAGCGACTCGTCGAGCGGGGCGTGGTGGGCGACTTCCGGTGGCCGGACGTCCTCCGCTTCGGCTTCACACCGTTGTACGTCGGCTTCGCGGACGTGGAACGGGCGGCTCGGGTGCTGGCGGAGACGCTGGGCGGGTAGCTCGCAGCGCTTTCGGGGGCCTCGCAGCGCTTTCGGAGGAGGTGGGCCGGGCGGGCCGCGGTGCCGTCCGGCCCACAGCCGTTTCACGGGTCCGCAGAACCGTTTCCCCTCGGCTTTACCTACCGCCTTGCCCCACATCCTCGCGGGATCTCCCTCACCGAGCGTGACATCCGCGTGTCGGCGCACGTCACCGGCCTGGTACCGTCCCCGCCAACGGCCGAATTCCACCTGGTCCGCCGAAATCCCCAAACCCATTATGTCGCTGAGAGGTTGGAGCATGCCGGACGACGCCGCAGCAGCCCGGGCCGCCGCCGAGGAGGAGTCGGCTTTCTCGCACCCGGCGGTCGACCCCGACTCCACCGCCGCGTACGGCGACGACCCGGATCAGCTGATCGATTTCTACGCCCCGCGCGACCTGGAGCCCACGGCCACGCCCGTGCCCCTGGTCGTCGTCCTGCACGGCGGTGCGTGGCGGGCGCCGTACGACCGGCGCCATATCTCACCGTTCGCGGACTTCCTGGCCAGGCGAGGGTTCGCGGTGGCGAGCGTGGAGTACCGACGGGGACGGCTGATCCCGGCGCAGGGTGGCGACGGGGGCGGGGAAGGCGGTGCCGTAGCGGGCCGTTGGCCGGACACCTTCGACGACGTGGCCGCCGCACTGGACGCACTGCCGGCGCTCGCGCGCGAGGCGCTGCCGCAGGCCGACCCGCGTCGCATGGTGATCACCGGGCACTCCGCGGGCGGCCACCTGGCGTTGTGGGCCGCCGCACGCCATTGCCTTCCGGCGGACGCGCCCTGGCGCACGGCCCGTCCCGCGCTACTGCGCGGGGTCGTCGCCCTCGCGCCGATCGCGGACTTCGAGGTGGCGGACAAGCTGGACGTGTGCGGCGGTGCCGTACGCCAACTCCTGGGAACCGGAGAGAAGTTCGCCGATCGGCGCCCGTACGCCGACCCGGCACTCCTGCTCCCCACCGGCATCGCGACCACCCTGGTCCAGGGCCGCGCGGACCTCGACGTCCCCCAGGTGGTCGCGGAGTCCTACGCGGACGCGGCGGCGAAGGCGGGCGAGATGGTGGGGCTGACGCTGCTGGAGGACGTCGGCCACTTCCCCCTGATCGACCCGGCGGCCGACGCGTGCGCGGTGGTCGCGGAGGAGATCGCCCAGTTGGCGTGGTGACGCGGCCGAGGGGGGTGTGCTCGGAGCGCCCTGAAGGGGGCCGGCTTCGATGGGCGGTACGGCAGGGCGAGCCTGGCCGGTGTGGGGGAGCAGCGTGCTCAGGCCTCTCCGGCGGCTTGCGCGGCGGGCTCCGTGTCGACACGGAGGTGCAGCTGGCCGGCGACGCTGGTCAAGGCGGATCCCAGGGGGAGCGCGACGCGGGTGAGGGCGTGCTGGTCGCCGCGGGTGGGGTCCCGGTTGACGATGACGACGGTTTTGTCGGCCTGGGCCGCCTGGCGGACGAACCGTAGCCCGGACATCACGGTCAGGGAGGAGCCCAGCACCAGAAGTGATCTCGCCTCCCGGACCAGCCGGCGGCACTGCTCGACCCGCGGCGCCGGAACCGCCTCACCGAAGAACACGACGTCCGGCTTGAGGACGCCGCCGCAGACCAGGCAGGGCACTACACGGAAGTCGCCGACCTGAGCGTCGGTGAGGTCGGCGTCGCCGTCGGGGTTGATTCCGGCGGCTGTCGGTGCGAAGTCCGGGTTGGCCTCTTCCAGACGCAGGGCGAGTGCGCGACGCGGGCTGACAGCACCGCAGGACAGACAGACGACCCGACTCAGGCTGCCATGCAGCTCTACGACGTCCTCGCTGCCGGCGGCCTGGTGCAGACCGTCGACGTTCTGGCTGATCACACCCGAGAGCAGCCCGTGCCGCTCGAACGCAGCCACGGCACGGTGCCCGGCGTTGGGGCGGGCACGACCGAAGGTACGCCAGCCGAGGTGACTGCGTGCCCAGTACCGGCGACGGGCCTGGGCACTGGCGGTGAAGTCCTGATAGGTCATCGGCGTGTGCCGCCCCAGGCTCCCGCCCTCGCCCCGGTAGTCGGGGATGCCCGACTCCGTGGAGATGCCGGCCCCGCTGAGCACCAGCACACCGCCGGCGCGCAGCAGATCGACGACCGGCCCCAGATCCGTGGTGCCGGGCGGCAGGTCCTCGGCAGGGGTCCAGCTCAGGGTCGGACGCATGCGCATGCCGCAAGGGTACGGTCCCGGTGCGAACCGATGCCGTGACGACCGGCGTCGCCGCCGGCCGTCTGTGGAGGACGACGGCCAGCGGCCACAGCGGGTTGAGCCGGGTGATCTCCCTCGTTTCCCTCGTCCGATCGGGCGAGACCGGTGGGACCCCGTCGTGTCTAGGCTGGTCCGCGTGACGGAGACGGGGGTTCGGCGGCTGGTCGGTGGGCGGGTGAAGCTGGGCCTGCGGGACCGCACGCAGGCGGCGGTGTTCGCGTACGAGTCGGGTCTGGTACGGCCGTCGGGGCGGTGACCTGCTCCGCCCCCCGCCCCTCCGCCCTACCCGTAGTACTTGAGGCTGATGCCGAAGGACCCCTCTCACTGGTGACGACCGCGGTACTCGCCTCCGCCTACCGTTCTTGATGTGACCGAGACGACCCACACGACGCCCACGAGCCCGCCGGACCCGACGGAGGCTGCGTACGAGGCGTACAAGCCGAGCAGTCCGGAGTACCGGGCGGCCGTGGACGCCCTGCGGGGTATGCGGCAGGACCTGTTCCACGACGCCTTCGCCTACCGCCCGCTGCCGCGTCTGAGCTTGGACGACCCGCTCGTCCGCCGCCTGCGCGGCCGTCCGCGGGAGTACACGACCTGGATCCCGCACGCGGTGGTCACCGCGTTCGCCGTCCTGGCCATGCTGATCGCCGCGAACAGCGCGGTGATGGGCGCCGGCGACAACTTCGTTCTCGGTCTGCTGGCCCTGGTGCCGGTGCTGCTGACGATGGTCCGGCCGATCGGCGCGTTCTGGGTGTCGATGGCGGCGACCCCGGTGGCCTCGGTGATCGGCTCGGGCTGGGACACCGAGTGGCCGTGGCTGCCGGGAGCGTTCGCCTGCCATCTGTTCGTGCTCACGATCGTGGCGATACGGACCCGGCCGCGCACGGCGGCCTGGATGTGGGCGCTGACCGGGGTCTACGGCGTGGTGGTCGCCACCTTCTTCAGCTGGGGCCACTCCACCTTCGACACCAACACCGCCCAGATGCTGTCCTTCTCGGCTCTGATCCTCCTCGCGGTCGCCGTCTGGCACATCCGCCGTCAGGCCCGCCAGGAGGTGACCGCCCAGCAGACGGTGACCGCACACGAGCGCTCGCGGCGCACCCTCCTGGAGGAGCGCACGACGATCGCCCGCGAGCTGCACGACGTGGTCGCGCACCACATGTCGGTCGTCGCCATCCAGGCGGAGGCCGCGCCGTACCGGGTGGAGAACCCGCCGCCGGAGCTGGAGAAGGCGTTCGCCACGATCCGGGAGAACGCGGTGGCGGCGCTGACCGAACTGCGCCGGGTGCTGGGCGTGGTCCGCGCCGAGGACTACGAGGCGCCGGACGCCCCGCAGCCCACCCTCGCGGACCTGGAGGGGCTCCTCACGAATGTGCGGGAGACCGGCCTGCGGGTGGAGCGGACGACGACCGGGGCGGTCCGTGAACTCCCGCAGGGCGTGGAGCTGTCGGCGTACCGCATAGTGCAGGAGGCGCTGAGCAACACCCTGCGCCACGCTCCGGGGGCGGGCGCGCGCGTGGAGATCGGCTATGTGCTGGGCGGTCTGGGGCTGCGCATAGTGAACGACCCGCCGCCGAACCCCTCGCTGGTGAAGCCCTCACCGGGCGCCGGTCACGGGCTGACCGGCATGCGGGAGCGCGTCACGATGCTGAACGGCGAGATGACGGCGGGCCGGACGGACGAGGGAGGCTATGAGGTGACGGTGTTCCTGCCGGTCGCCACCGGGAGCGAAGGAGAGGCATGACGATCCGCGTACTCATCGCGGACGACCAGATGATGGTGCGCGAGGGCTTCTCGGTCCTGCTGAACGCGATGCCGGACATCGAGGTCGTGGGCGAGGCGGTCAACGGCCGCGAGGCGGTCGACCGCGTCCGCGAACTCACCCCCGACGTCGTCCTGATGGACATCCGTATGCCCGAACTGAACGGCATCGAGGCGACCCGCGAGATCGTGGCCGCCGACACGACCTCGAAGGTGCTGGTTCTGACGACCTTCGACCTCGACGAGTACGTCTACCAGGCGCTGCGCGCGGGCGCGTCGGGCTTCCTCCTCAAGGACGCCTCCGCCCGCCAACTGGCGGACGGGGTGCGGGTGGTGGCCTCGGGCGAGGCGCTCCTCGCCCCCACGGTCACCAGGCGCCTGATCACCGAGTTCTCCAAGCTCTCCCAGACCCCGCGCATCATGCAGTCCGCCCAGGCGGCCTACGGCGACCTCACCGAACGCGAGACGGAGGTCCTGGTCCTGATCGCCCAGGGCCTGTCCAACGCGGAGATAGCCGAGCGCCTGGTGGTGGCCGAGTCCACCATCAAGACCCACGTCAGCCGCATCCTGGTGAAACTGGGCCTGAGAGACCGCACCCAGGCAGCGGTCTTCGCATACGAGGCCCGCTTGGTGACCCCAAGCTAGCGGGTCCGCCAAACGGCGGGCGACTGAGTGAAGGCAGCTCCCTCACGCCGCCGTCAGTTCGCACCACACGTACTTGCCCCGGCTGCCGTTTCTCGACTGCGGTTGCCAGCCCCATACGTCGGCGCAGGCGCGGATCAGGGACAGGCCGCGGCCGTTCTCGGCGTCGGTCAGGTGATGCAACGGGCGGGGCGGGTCGGGCGGCTCGGGGTCCGCGTCCCATGCGCCGAGGCGGAGTACGCCGGGGGAGTGGCGGATACGGAGGGCGGCGGGGCCCTTGGTGTGCAGTACGGCGTTGGAGACCAGCTCCGCCGCGAGGAGCTCCGCGGTGTCGACGAGGGTGATCAGGCCGTGCAGGGTCAGGATCAGGCGCAGGGTGCGGCGACAGACGGTGACGGCGCGGGGGTCGTTGGGGATGGAGAGGGTGTACTCCCAGGTTTCGGGCATGGGGGAACTCCGTTGTGGTGGAGGGGAGTTGTGCGGTGGCGGTGCCGCGGCCGTCATGGCAGGGCGGAGCGGTGCACTTCCGCAGTGTGTTCGTTGCGTCACCAACGGTAAGGCGAAATATTCGGCCTGTGCAAGCCGTTGCCGTAATCTGGCACACGAACGGGGCATGCTGGCAGGGCTGTTGGGAGAGTGCATGGCGGCGAGGAGTCATCCGACCGCGCGTCAGGTTCGTCTGGGTTCGGAGCTGCGCAAGCTGCGTGAGGCCGCAGGCCTGAAATCGCGTGAGGTGGCGGCCTTCCTGGACTCGACCCCGGCCCAGATGAGCCAGGTGGAAGCGGGGATCGCGGCCGTCGGTGCGGAGCGGATCCGCAGGCTCGCGGCTCATTACGCCTGCGAGGACGAGGCGTTCATCGACGCTCTGGCGGCCATGGCCGGCGATCGCACGCGTGGCTGGTGGGAGAAGTACCGGGGTGTGCTGCCCCCGGTGTTCCTGGACACGGCGGAGGTCGAGTACCACGCCACGTTCCTGCACGAGATCGTGATCACCCATGTGCCGGGGCTCCTGCAGACCGCCGACTACGCCCGCGCGCTCTACGCGTACATGAGGCCCGGCCTGCCCGACAGTGAGCTGAACCCTCGGGTGGAGCACCGGATGAAGCGCCGTTGCGTCATCGAGGGCGACCAGCCGACTCCCTACGAGACGATCATTCACGAATGCGCCCTGCGCGTCCGCGTCGCGGATCGCCGGAGCTCGCTCGCCCAGCTCCGGCAGATCCTCGACCAGATCGAGCAGGGGCATGTGACCGTACGGATCATCCCCTTTGAGCAGGACGGCTTCGCCGGTATGGGAGCCTCCATGCTGTACGCGGGTGGCCCGGTGCCCCGTCTGGACACAGGACTTCGCGACTCGCCCACCGGCACCGCGTTCATCGACGCGGAACCGCAGTTGAAGCAGCTCCGTGCGCTCCTGCATAAGGTGAAGGACGCTTCGCTGGACCCCGCAGCGTCTCGCGACTTCATCCACCGCTTGACCAAGGAACTGTGATGAACTGGCGAAAGTCCACGTACTCGGACGGCGGCGACGGCAACACCTGCGTCGAGATAGCCACCCCCTTCCCCACCCGCATATCCGTCCGCGACTCCAAGGCCCCCGCTCGAGCCACCCTCTCCTTCCCCGCCCCCGTCTTCGCCGCACTGATCGACCACCTGAAGGAACACCCCTGGTCAGAGCCCGGGGCGCCGGGTTAGCGTCCACTCATGGCAGCCTTCGATCCGTGGGACGCGGCGTTTCTCGCCGACCCTTACCCCGCTTACGCCGAGCTGCGTGCCAAGGGGCGCGTGCACTACTTCGAGCCGACCGACCAGTGGCTCGTCCCGCACCACGCCGATGTCTCGGCGCTGCTGCGGGAGCGGCGGCTGGGGCGGACGTATGTGCACCGGTTCACGCACGAGGAGTTCGGCCGGACCGCGCCGTCCGCCGCGCACGAGCCGTTCCACACCCTCAACGACCACGGGATGCTCGACCTGGAGCCGCCGGACCACACCCGGATCCGGCGGCTGGTGTCGAAGGCGTTCACGCCCAGGACGGTGGAGCGGCTCAAGCCCTACGTCAGCAACCTCGCCGGGGAACTGGTGGAGCGGCTCGTCGAGAGCGGCGGCGGTGATCTGCTCAGCGATGTCGCCGAGCCGCTGCCCGTCGCGGTGATCGCCGAGATGCTGGGCATCCCGGAGGCCGACCGTGCGCCGTTGCGGCCCTGGTCGGCGGACATCTGCGGGATGTACGAGCTGAACCCGCCGGAGGAGGTCGCGGCACGGGCCGTACGGGCGTCCGTCGAGTTCTCGGACTATCTCCGGGAGCTGATCGCCGAGCGGCGCGAGCACCCCGGCGACGACCTGATCTCCGGGCTCATCGCCGCCCACGACGAGGGCGACCGGCTCACGGAGCAGGAGATGATCTCCACGGCCGTCCTGCTGCTCAACGCCGGCCACGAGGCGACCGTCAACGCCACGGTGAACGGCTGGTACGCCCTCTTCCGCAACCCCGCCCAGCTCGAAGCACTCCGCGCCGACCACTCGCTGATCCCGGGCGCGATCGAGGAGCTCATGCGCTACGACACCCCGCTCCAGCTCTTCGAGCGGTGGGTGCTGGACGAGATCGAGATCGACGGTACGACGATCCCGCGGGGCGCGGAGGTCGCGATGCTGTTCGGCTCCGCCAACCACGACCCGGCCGTCTTCGCCGACCCCGAGCGGCTCGACCTCACCCGCACGGACAACCCGCACATCTCCTTCAGCGCCGGTATCCACTACTGCATCGGCGCGCCCCTGGCCCGTATCGAACTGGCCGCCTCCATGACGGCCCTCCTGGAGAAGGCCCCGGCCCTCGCCCTCGCCGAGGAGCCGAAGCGGAAGCCGAACTTCGTGATCCGGGGACTGGAGGGGTTGCGGGTGACCTGCTCCTAGGGCCCTAGCCGCCGTCGGAGGTGCCGTTCTCGCGCCGGCTCCACTCGAAGCGGCGTACGCCTTCGCCCGCGGCGAGCGTCAGTGTCGAGACGGCGCGGACCCAGCGGGGCCCGCCCCGGGACGCCCACACCACACAGACGCATCCGCCGATGACGAGCACCAGCACGCCCAGCAGTACCAGGATCATCGCGTTCCCCACCTCTGACCGCCGCTCGGCGCAGCCTCCACACCGCTGCGCTCCCTGCTCACAAGGACGTCGTCTCCCGCGTCCCGGTTCGCCGCGGGGGGTCGGACAACCGCGTCGTCAGGTGGTCAGGTCACGTCGTCGCAGGCCCGCCAGGCCCATGCCGACCAGCGCCGCCGCCAGCCCCAGCAGGGCCAGCACCGGTCCCCAACTCATCTCCGCGCCCGGCAGCTTGGGCAGATGGCCGAAGGGTGAGATGTCCAGCACCGCCTGCGGTACGTCCAGCGCCGGGCCGACCCAGCCGATCAGCAGGACCGCGCCCGCGACACCCCAGGCCGCCGTCGCCGCCCTCGGCAGCACGCCGTACAGCAGCACCGCCAGCCCGCCGATCACCCACACCCCGGCCACCTGCACCAGACACGCGCCCAGGACCGGTCCGACCTCCTTGCCGTAGCCGACGGCGAAGCCGAGGCCCGCCAGGACCATGATGAGGACCGCGCCGCCGAAGGCGATTGCCAGATGGCCGGCGGCCCAGCGGAGGCGGCCGACCGGGTTCGCCAGCAGCGGTTCCGCCCGGCCCGAGGTCTCCTCGCCGTTGAGGCGGAGTACGGACGCCACGACGTACAGCGCGGCGATCAGACCCAGCATGCCGGTCATCGACGCCAGGAACGCGTCCGTCAGCCCGCTGTGGCCACCCATCCGTTCGAAGATCTCCCGGGCGTTCCTGTTGTCGCCCACCAGGTCCGCCACCGAGTCGGTCAGACCGCCGTAGACGACACCGGCCAGGAAGAAGCCGGTCGACCAGCCCAGGACGCCGCCTCGCTGCAGGCGCCAGGCGAGCGCGCCCGCCGTGCCGAGGCGGCCCGTCGCGGGGCCGGGCCGGGTCGGCAGGAAGCTCATGCCGACGTCCCGGCGGCCCGCCAGCCCATAGGCCACGGCCGCCTGGAGAGCGATGGCCGCCGTGAACAGGAACAGTACCCACCAGCGTTCGCCCGCGAAGGGGCGCAGGTTCTCCAGCCAGCCCAGCGGAGACAGCCAGGTCAGCACCGACGAACCGTAGTCCCGCGCCGAGTCGCCCGCCGCGCGCAGTACGAAGGCCGCGCCCAGCGCCGCCGCCGTGAGACCGCGCGCCAGCCGCGCGCTCTCCGTCAACTGGGCGACGATCGCCGCCATCGTGGCGAAGACCATCCCGACCGCCGCCAGACCCAGGGCGAAGGCCACCGCTCCGGCGGCTCCCCGGGCGGCAAGGCCGGCCGCGACCAGCAGGGCCAGTACGGCGTTCGCCACCCCCGCCGCCAGCAGGGCCGCCGTCAGCGAGGCCCGGCGCCCCACCGCGCCGGAGGCGATCAGCTCCTGCCGGCCGCTCTCCTCCTCGTCCCGGGTGTGGCGTACGACGACCAGGAGACTGGTGGCGGCGGCGAGCGCGCCCGCGTAGACCCCGACGCGCCAGGCCGTGAGCGCGCCCAGGGAATCGCCGAAGACGGGACCGATCAGGGCGCGGAAGGAGGCGTTGCCGGCGACCTGGCGCAGCAGGTCGGTGCGCTCGGCCTCGGTGCCGTAGAGGCCCTTGAGGGTGTTCGGCATGGAGAGCACCATCAGGGCGTTGACCGCCACCCATACCGGGATCATCAGCCGGTCGTGGCGCAGGTTGAAGCGGAGCAGCACCCGCGTGCCCGTGAGGGAGGTCATGACACCTCCTGGTAGTGGCGCAGGAACAGCTCCTCCAGCGTCGGCGGCGTCGAGGTCAGGGACCGCACCCCCGACGTGCTCAACTGGCGCAGTACGGCGTCGAGTTGATCCGTGTCGACCTGCAACCGCACCCGCCTGCCCTGTACGTCGAGATCGTGGACGCCCGGCAACTGCCCCAACCCGTTGGCAGGGCCCGCGAGTTCGGCCGTCAGACTCGTCCGGGTCAGATGGCGCAGGTCGGCGAGGGAGCCGGACTCGACCGTGCGGCCCTTGCGGATGATGCTCACCCGGTCGCACAGCTCCTCGACCTCGCTGAGGATGTGGGAGGAGAGCAGGATCGTACGGCCGCGGTCCCGCTCCTCCTCCACGCAGCGCTGGAAGACCTCCTCCATCAGCGGGTCCAGGCCGGAGGTCGGCTCGTCCAGGATCAGCAGGTCCACGTCGGAGGCGAACGCGGCGACCAGGGCGACCTTCTGGCGGTTGCCCTTCGAGTAGGTGCGGCCCTTCTTGGTCGGGTCCAGCTCGAAGCGGTCGATCAGGTCGGCGCGACGAGCGCTGTCGATGCCCCCGCGAAGACGGCCGTAGAGGTCGATGACCTCGCCGCCGGAGAGGTTGCGCCACAGCGTCACGTCGCCGGGGACGTACGCGATCCGGCGGTGCACCTCCACGGCGTCCCGCCACGGGTCGCGGCCCAGCACCCGGGCGGCGCCGGAGTCGGCGCGCAGCAGGCCGAGCAGGACCCGGAGGGTGGTGGACTTGCCGGCGCCGTTCGGGCCCAGGAAGCCGTGCACCTCGCCGGTCTCGACGTGCAGGTCGAGACCGTCCAGGGCGTGGGTCCTGCCGAACGACTTGTGCAGGCCGGTTACCTCGATGGCGAGGTTTGCCTTCGTCATGCTTCAGAACGTACGCTTCTTTCAGAAATTTGTGAAGTTAAAGAAGTCCATGAAGCCCGGTTAGGGTGGTGGCCATGGCTGACGAGATGGGGCGTGATCCGGAGGCGGTCTCGAAGTTCGTGGAGAGTTTCGCGGCGCAGCTCGTCGAGGCCGGGATGCCGCGGATGCCGGCGCGGGTCTTCGCCGCGCTGCTCTCCTCGGACGAGGGCGCGATGACCTCCGCCGACCTCGGCGAACAGCTGCGGATCAGCCCGGCCGCGGTGTCCGGCGCGGTGCGCTACCTGGCCCAGACGCACATGGTCTCGCGGGAGCGGGAGCCCGGTTCACGGCGGGAGCGGTACCGGGTGCACGGCGACCAGTGGTACGAGGCGCTGACCAACCGCGAGGCCCTCATCAAGCGGTGGGAGGGCGCGCTGCGGGAGGGCGTCACCAGCCTCGGCGAGCACACCCCGGCCGGGCGGCGGATGGCCGAGACGCTCGCGTTCTTCGAGTTCGTAGAGAGCGAGGTCGCGGCCATGATGGAGCGCTGGCGCATCCACCGGGAGAAGCGCTTCGGCGCGGGCTAGGGCACGCCCTAGCGGCGTCGTCGGCTCATGGCCCACCAGACCAGGCCGACCGCGGCCGCCGCCATGGCCAGCAGTGCGGTGAGGGTGTACAGCGTGGCCATGAAGTTCCAGCCGTCGCTCGTGGTGCCGGGTGCGGCGGCCGGGGGTGCCGAGGGGGAGCCGACGGCCGAGGCCGGTCCGTTCCGCGTGCTCGGGTGGCCGGCCCTCGACGACACGACGGTGAGCCTCGCCAGCAGTCCGTCCTGTCCGGAGTCCAGCTCGCACGGTCCGTTCATGCTGCCGATCGGCACCGATCCCCGCCCGGTGAAGTGCAGGTCGACCCGGTCGACCACGATCCGCGCCGCTCCCGGTTCGCCGAAGACGAGCGGGGGCAGGGCCCCGGTCGCATGGACGGTCAGCGGGCCGGAGTCGGGGACCCGCGTCCTGGCCACCGTGAGCGTCACGGTCCTGTCGGTGTCACCCTGCGGTGCCGCCACGACGGTGTGCACATCCGCCGTGCCCTCGACGGTGTCCGCGTGGACGAGCTTCAGCGAGTCGGTGACCTTGTGGCCGACGACCGCCTTCGCGTCGATCCGCGCCTGCGGCGACAGCTCGCCGACCGCGAGGGTGGCCGGGGCGGGCCACACCACCGTCGCGGTCATCGGCTGACCACCGATGACCGGGAACCCGCAGGTGAACCGGTAAGACACCGGAGCCGGGGCCGCCGTGGCGACCCCGGCTCCGAGGAGAACGGTGCTTGCGAGAAGGGCAACTGCCGTGACACACGCGGCGATTCGCCGCCGTAATCCGGCCGAGGCCGAGTCGGCGACCGTGCCTCGCAGGTTGGCGACCATGCCTCGCAGGGTACGGCCTCGTCTGCGCCGCGCCCAACTCCCGTACGGCTAGCGCTCCTTGGTCTCCTCCAGCACCGTCCGCCCCAGCAGCGCGTACCGCTCGGGCGAGCGGCGCTTGAGGTACTGGGCGTAGCCGACGCCCGTCGCCGCGACCAGGCCCACCAGCCACGGGGTCGCCTTCAGCACCAGCGAACCGGACTCCGAGCCCGCCGCGACGCTCATGTTGGACACCAGCAGCAGCACCACCGCCAGCATCGCGACGCCACCGATGAGCGGGGCGGCGAAGGTCCGGAACCAGTGCCGGCTCTCGGGGTGGTTCTTGCGGAAGTAGACCAGCACCGCGAAGGAGCACACGGCCTGCACGATCAGGATCGCCATCGTGCCGAGGATGGCGAGCAGCACGTAGAGGGCGTTGGCCGGGTCCTTGCTCGTGAGCCAGAACCCGACGATCAGCACCGCGCTCACCAGCGTCTGCACCAGGCCCGCGATGTGCGGGGAGCCGTGTCGGGCGTGGGTGCGGCCGATGGTGTTCCGCAGCGAGGGGATGACTCCCTCGCGGCCCAGGGCGTACATGTAGCGGGCGGCGCAGTTGTGGAACGCCATGCCGCAGGCGAGCGAGCCGGTGATCATCAGCCACTGCATGAGGTCGACCGCCCAGTGGCCGACATAGTGCTCGGTGGGGTTGAAGAACAGGGCGAGCGGGTTCGCCGAGGATGCGGCCTTGACCGCCTCCGTCTCGCCGTTGCCGATGATGGCCATCCAGGAGACGAAGACATAGAAGACACCGACGCCCAGGACGCTGATCATCGTGGCCTTGGGGATGATCCGCTTGGGGTCGCGGGACTCCTCGCCGTACATCGCCGTCGACTCGAAGCCGACCCAGGACCAGAACGCGAAGAACAGGCCGAGACCGGCGGACGTGCCCTTGAAGGCGTTGACCGGGTTGACCGGGCCGAAGGTGAAGCCGTGCGGGCCGCCGCCGTGCAGGGCGACCGAGATCGCCATCGCGGCGAGGACGGTCACCTCGGTGCCGAGCAGGACCACCAGGAGCTTCTCGGCGACGGAGACGCCGAACCAGGTGCCCACGGCGTTGACGGCGAGCATCACCAGGGCGAAGGCCCACCACGGGATGTCAAGTCCCGTCTGGTCCTTGAAGGTTCCGGTGGCGAAGGTCGAGAAGATGCCGATCAGCGCGGGCTCGAAGACGGCGTACGCGAAGGTCGCGAGGAGGCCCGACGCCAGGCCCGCGGTGCGGCCGAGGCCGTAGGAGATGAAGCCGTAGAAGGCGCCCGTCGAGGTGATGTGCTTCGCCATCGAGGTGAAGCCGACGGAAAAGATTGCCAGGACGACCATTGCGACGAGATAGCTCGCCGGGGCGCCGATGCCATTGCCGGACGACACCATGAAGGGCACGTTGCCGGTCATCGCGGTGATCGGCGCGGCGGTGGCGACGGCCATGAAGACCACGCCCAGTAGGCCTACGGCGTTGGGCTTCAGCCGGTGAACCGTGCCCTCGCCGTCCGTTGTGGTCGCCGGGGCGACTCCTTCGTCCACTGCCATCGCCGGTGGCCCCTCTCCTGCTTCTCGCTGGTTGTACTGGACCGGAACTCTGTGGCCCGAATGAGTCGAGCAAGGGTCTCGGGGGGTTAAATGTTTGTCAACCAGACCTTTAGAAATCTGACGCAATCTGTCGGCAACACGTCGCTCGTACGGTCGGGGCCATGACCGTCTACACGTCCACTCTCGGCGTCGAACGCTTCCGCTTCGGCTCCCTCGCGCGTCTGCTCGCCGCCGCGAGCCCCGAGCGCTCCGGCGACCGGCTCGCCGGCCTCGCCGCCACGAGCGCGCAGGAGCGGGTCGCGGCGCGCTGGGCCCTCGCCGAAGTGCCGCTGGCGACCTTTCTGACCGAGCCGGTGATCCCGTACGAGACCGACGACGTGACCCGGCTGATCCTGGACACGCATGACACGGCCGCCTTCGCGCCGGTGGCCGGGATGACCGTCGGGGAACTGCGCGAGTGGCTGCTGGCGGCGGGGAGCGAGGCGCTGTCCGCGGTGGCGCCGGGCCTCACCCCGGAGATGGTCGCGGCGGTCTCGAAACTGATGGGGAACGCCGATCTGGTGGCCGTGGCCCGCAAGGTCCGGGTGGTGACGGCGTTCCGCTCGACGATCGGCCTGCCGGGCCGGCTGGCGACCCGGCTGCAGCCGAACCATCCGACGGACGATCCGGCCGGGGTGGCGGCGGCCCTGCTCGACGGCCTGCTGCTGGGCTCGGGCGACGCGGTGATCGGCATCAACCCGGCGACGGACAGCCCGAAGGCGGTCCGGGACCTGCTGGAGCTGCTGGACGGAGTGATCGACCGCTACTCCATCCCCACCCAGTCCTGCGTCCTGTGCCATGTCACCACGAGCGTGGACCTGATGGAGCGCGGTGCGCCGGTCGACCTGGTCTTCCAGTCCATCGCGGGCACCCAGGCGGCGAACGCGTCCTTCGGTGTGACGCTCGGTCTGCTGGACGAGGCGTACGAGGCGGCGCGGGGGCTCGGCCGGGGGACCGTCGGCGACAACGTCATGTACTTCGAGACCGGCCAGGGCAGTGCCCTGTCGGCCGACGCGCACCACGGAGTGGACCAGCAGACGGTGGAGGCGAGGGCGTACGCCGTGGCCCGCCGCTACGAGCCCCTGCTGGTGAACACGGTCGTCGGCTTCATCGGCCCGGAGTACCTGTACGACGGCCGCCAGATCCTCCGGGCCGCCCTGGAGGACCACTTCTGCGGCAAACTCCTCGGCCTGCCCATGGGCCTGGACATCTGCTACACGAACCACGCCGACGCCGATGACGACGACGTGGCCACCATGCTCACGATGCTCGGCGTCGCGGGCGCCTCCTTCGTGATCTGCACGCCGGGCGGCGACGACATCATGCTCAACTACCAATCGGCCTCCTACCACGACGCGTTGTATCTGCGGGAGGTGCTGGGTCTGCGCCCGGCACCGGAGTTCGAGGCGTGGCTGGGGTCCATCGGGCTGCTGGACGAAGCGGGTTCGATCAGGGAGGTGCCGTCGGACTCGACGCATCCCCTGACGGCGATCGGAAGGGAACTGGCGGCATGACGAACAGCCGAGTGGAGCCCCTCGTGGGTGACTTGCCTCTCTGGTCCGCCCTGCGCCGGCACACCCAGGCACGTATCGGCCTGGGCCGCGCGGGTACGGCGCTCCCGACCCGGCACCGGCTGGAGCTCCAGTCCGCGCACGCGGCGGCCCGAGACGCGGTGCACTCGCCGTTCGAACCGGACGTGGTGGCCGGGGGACTGGCCGGTCTTCCCACGGTACGGGTCCGCAGTGCGGCGGCCGACCGGCTGACGTACCTCCAACGCCCGGACCTGGGGCGCCGGTTGGACCCCATGGACCGCGCGCATCTGCCCGCCGGCGACTGGGACGTGGTGTTCGTGGTCGCGGACGGGCTGTCCAGCCGTGCGGTGCACGAGCACGCGGCGGCGATGGTGCGGGAGACGGTGACCCGGCTGCCGGGCTGGAGCGTGGCCCCGGTGGTCCTGGCCGAACAGGCCCGGGTGGCCCTCGGTGACGACATCGCGCGGGCCATGGGCGCGGCGACGGTGGTCGTGTTCGTGGGCGAACGGCCGGGGATGTCGGCGGCGGACTCGCTGGGGGCGTACCTGACGTACCGGCCTAGGCCGGGGGAGACGACGGACGCCGACCGCAACTGCCTGAGCAACATCCGGCCCCCGCTGGGCCTGACGTACGAGGCGGCGGCGGGGAAGCTGGCGGTGCTGATGGAGAGGGCGCGGGAGCTGGGGATCACCGGGGTGGGACTGAAGGACGAAAGCGATCACGAGGCTGTGGCCGAGCGGTGAGGGATCACCTCGACGGCGAAGCCCTCGTGTTCGTCGCCGAAACACCCCCTAGGAAGCCCCCGGCACCGTAAGCCCCCAGGCCCCCTCCCACACCGTCCACGTCCGTCGTCGTACCGGTCCCCACACGCCCGCGTCCGCCCGGTACCGGAAATCCGCGCCCGAGACGCTCACCGTGCGGCCCAGGGCCAGCAGGGGTGAGGCCTCGGCGCCCACCGAGAGGGGGCGGACCTCGACCTGGGCCAGGCCCGCGGCGCCCGGGGACACGGACACCGCCTCGACCGGCTGGTCCAGGTCCACCAGCGTCTCGCCGTCGACCTCGACCCGCAGCCGGGCGGCGCGTGGCGCGGGAAGCGGGGTCTCGCGGGCCGGGACCAGGGTCCGTACCAGGGACTGGGCGGTGCGCAGCCAGGGGCGGCCGACGTCCAGCGACGGGGGGTGCGGAGCCACCGGCGGGATGCGGAGCGCGCCGAGCACCACGCCGTCGCTGTCGTCCACCAGCAGGTCCCGCCGTCGTACGACCCCGTCGAGCACCGCCCGCGCCGCCGCCACCGCGCCCATGGGCACGCCCAGCGCCCCCGCCACGGTCAGCGCGGCGCCCACCGGCACCATCGACAGGGCACATCCGGCCAACTCGCGCTGGCGGTGCAGCACGGACACGGCACGGACCAGCGCGCGGTCGTCGCCGATCACGACCGGGCGGCGCGAGCCCCGCCGGGCCAGCGCCCGCGCGAACTCCTCCGGTCCCTCCGGCAGGCACACCTTCGTCTGCGCACCCGCGCTGAGCACGTCTTTCGCGATACGTACCGACTCCCCGTCCGTCCGTCTGGCGATCGGATCGATGACCACCAGCAGCTGATCGGAAGTCGCGGAAGTCGCCACCTCGGTCCTGCCTCGCTTCCTCGGGTAGCATCTTTGTGCAAGAGCCCCTTGCGCTATTGCGCCAGGGGCTTCGTCTATTCCGGGGCATCCGGGTCCGACGGGTTCGCGGCCGTACGACGGCCGTCGGTGGCCGAAGCAGGTCGCCGGTGTACGAGGCACAGGGCCGTGCCGCGTACGCCCCTGACCTTGGACATGCCCCGCCCGGAAGGGGTGTACGCGCGTGCCCGCACTTGTGCTGCTCGGTGCTCAGTGGGGTGACGAAGGCAAGGGAAAGGCGACGGACCTGCTAGGCGGGTCGGTCGACTACGTAGTGCGCTATCAGGGCGGCAACAACGCCGGTCACACGGTCGTCGTCGGCGACCAGAAGTACGCACTGCACCTCCTCCCTTCCGGGATCCTCTCGCCGGGGTGCACCCCGGTCATCGGAAACGGTGTCGTCGTCGACCCGTCGGTCCTGTTCTCCGAGCTGAACGGGCTGAACGAGCGAGGCGTCGACACGTCCAAGCTCCTGATCAGCGGTAACGCTCACATCATCACGCCGTACAACGTGACGGTGGACAAGGTGACGGAACGCTTCCTCGGAAAGCGGAAGATCGGCACCACCGGGCGCGGCATCGGCCCGACCTACGCGGACAAGATCAACCGCGTCGGCATCCGGGTCCAGGACCTGTACGACGAGTCGATCCTCACCCAGAAGGTCGAGGCGGCCCTCGACGTCAAGAACCAGATGCTGACCAAGCTCTACAACCGCCGCGCGATCGCCATCGAGCAGGTGGTCGAGGAGCTGCTGGGCTACGCGGACCGGCTGAAGCCGTACGTCGCCGACACGGTCCTGGTCCTCAACCAGGCGCTGGACGACGACAAGGTGGTCCTCTTCGAGGGCGGCCAGGGCACGCTCCTGGACATCGACCACGGCACGTATCCCTTCGTCACCTCGTCCAACCCCACCGCCGGTGGCGCGTGCACGGGCGCGGGCGTGGGCCCCACCAAGATCAGCCGGGTCATCGGCATCCTGAAGGCCTACACGACCCGGGTCGGCTCGGGCCCCTTCCCGACCGAGCTGTTCGACGCGGACGGCGACGCGCTGCGCCGCATCGGCGGCGAGCGGGGCGTCACCACCGGCCGTGACCGCCGCTGCGGCTGGTTCGACGCGGTCATCGCCCGCTACGCGACCCGCGTGAACGGCCTGACCGACTTCTTCCTCACCAAGCTCGACGTCCTCACCGGCTGGGAGCAGATCCCGGTCTGTGTCGCGTACGACATCGACGGCAGGCGCGTCGAGGAACTCCCGTACTCGCAGTCCGACTTCCACCACGCGAAGCCCGTCTACGAGACCCTCCCGGGCTGGTCCGAGGACATCACCAAGGCGAAGTCGTTCTCCGACCTCCCGAAGAACGCCCAGCAGTACGTCAAGGCGCTGGAGGAGATGTCGGGCGCGCCGATCTCGGCGATCGGTGTGGGCCCGGGCCGGGACGAGACGATCGAGATCAACTCGTTCCTGTAGGCCTGCCGGCCGACCTGGCACGGCGGCGGTCTCACGGATACCCGTCGGACATCCCGATGGACAGGTGGACGGCCGTCGTGCACCGGGTACGTACGCCTGTTCGTCGGGCGGCGGTTGCCCGGGCGCAACCTTCCGGTGGTTTGGCGTGTCCACGTTGTGTGCTGAGACTACGCAGAACGTATCGGACAGCGGCAGCCGCCGCTTTCGCGAGTGCCGCGCTGGCGCTCGCGACGCCGGCGGCGCACGCCGCCGGAACGACGCTCGTCCTGGACACCCAGGAGAACTACTACCTGCCGACCAGCGGCGAGGGACCGAACCTGAACCTCGGCATCACCGCCTCGGGCGGGGACGCCCATGACGTCTCGGTCGCGGTAGACGCGTCGTCACTCGCCGGGAAGGCGACGATGGAGGTCACGGGGGACTGCGTGAGCACCGGCTCCCTCAAGATCAAGTGCGATGTGGGCCCGCTGTCGGGCAAGGAGTCGATCGACCCGTTCTTCCTGAAGCCCACCGCGGCCGCCAAGGCGGGTGACACCGGTGTCATCACCTACACCGCCACCGCCTCCGACGCGCCCACCGTGACCGGGAAGACGGACGTGATGGTCGGCGGCCCGAAGCTCGTCGCCCGGCCCTACCCGGCGCTGAAGGGCATCGCGCCCGGCGCCGTCTTCGAACGCACCCCGGCCTTCGCCAACACCGGCACCGCGCCCGCCGGCAAGGGCGTCATGCTGCTGGTGCAGGACTCCGTCGGCGTCTCCCTCGCCCACGAGCACTCCAACTGCCACTACGCGGACTCGCCCGAAGCCGGCGCCTGGTGCCGCTTCGACACCCCGGTCGCGCCCGGCACGGCGTACAAGACGGACGTGCCGCTGCGCTACAGCGCCTCCAACGACACGATGTACGGCTACAACACCTACGTCGTGTGGCCGGTCGGCGGCACCGCGCCCGACTCCTTCGACCCGTCCGCCTTCCCGAAGACCGGCACCGGCGCACCGCTCGGCCTGAAGTCCGTCCCCTCCGGCTCCGGCTTCACCGGCTCCGGGTACGGCACCTTCGCCACCACCCAGCACGCCGACTACGAGGCGCTCGGTGACACGGTCGAGGGCAAGGTCGGCGACACCGTGAGCATCACCGTGGGGGTGCAGAACACCGGACCGGGCCGGATGGGCTTCCCCTGGTCGGACGCGGACAACTCCGGCACCTTCGTGGTCACCCCGCCTGCCGGCACCACCATCACCGGCGCCCCCGGACCCAGCGAGCAGGGCGACCCCGGGCCGCTGTGGAACTGCACACCGCGCAAGGCCGGCGCGAAGAGCTACACCTGCGCCATCGCCAGCACCGACTTCCGGCCGGGTGACTCCGTGACCCAGGAGTTCAAGGTGCGGATCGACCGGGTCGTCCCCGGCGCGCGGGGCAGCGTGAAGGCGGTGGAGAACCCCGACTACCCCAACCGTGACGACGACACGGCGAACGACACCGCGGCGATCGATGTGGAGGCCACCGGCTCGGCCCCGTCCAGCCCGTCGCCCAGCGCCTCCGCGTCCCCGTCGGCCACGGCCACCGCCGGTTCGTCCGGCTCCGGGTCGGGAACCGGCGGTACGACGACCGGCGGCGGCCTCGCCGCCACGGGCGCCGACGGAGTCCTGCTGCGGGCGGGCACCGCCCTCCTGCTGGTGGCGGGCGGCGCGGTGGTGTTCCTGACGGCGCGGAAGTCGCGGCCACAGAGCGGCCGCTGACGCCCGGACCGGCATTCCTTCAGCCAGCACCAAGGGGGTACGGGCGTACGGCGGCGGGCGTTGGAATTCGCGCTCGATGGCCTTGGTGAGTGGTCGGCCGCCGTCGGCGCAACCGCTCAGCGCCCCCGTACCCACCCTCCGAGCGAGCCCGCCCGCACATACACCCCCACGTCGTTCACCCGGCAGCTCGGGCCCCAGCTGACGATCCCCAGCACGGCCGCCGGGCTTCCCCCGCTCAGGAGCGGGCTGCCCGAGTCGCCGGTGCAGGTGTTGCGGGTCGCGTCGGGACCGGGGACGGCGCAGAGTTGACGGTCGGGGTACGGGGTGATGCCCAGGGCGCGTTGAGCCGCGGTGCAGCGGTTCGCGGGCACGAACCGCAGGGGCACGGCTGTGCGGCGGCAGGGTGCCACCCCGCCGTAGCCGTTCCTGCCCCAGCCGAACTCGGTTGCCGTGGCGGGTGTTTGGTCCCCACGCGCGGGCAGGCGGGCCGGAGTGGTCCTCGCCCGGCCGGTCAGGACGAGGAGTGCGGCGTCCGTGCCCCTGCCGGACGGGTACAGGATGATCCGGCGGACGTGCATCCGGCTGCCCGGCACGGGGGCGTTGCGGCACAGGTTGTCCGCTCCCACGACGGCGTCCACCGTGCCGGGCCGCCGCACCCGGACGCAGTGCGCGGCGGTGAGCACCAGGTCGGAGGCGATGAGCACGCCTCCGCAGAACTGCCCGTTGAACAGGTCGCCGGCGGGCGAGGAGGCGTTGACCAGGGCGACCACCGGGCTCGTGTCCGGTCCCGTCGGCGCGGTGGTGGCGGTGACGCCCGGGGTGTCGGCGGACGTGACCGACATCCCGAGCGTCATCAGCAGCGCCGCTACGACGAGCCGTAGGTGCTTCAGCACGCCTTCTTTCTGGTTTCCACGCTGAGGCTCAGGACGTTGTACCAGCGGTACCTTTTGCTGCCGACGTGGTAGTCCACCATCACGTGTTTCATCCCTACATGGGAGGTTCCCGTCACGCGGATCGCCACCACGAGGTTGTGCGTGAGCTTCGACTTGTCGGATTGCGGTGCGATGGTCGCCCCCGTCGCCTGTCGGCGGTGCTGCCAGCCCGTACCGACGTCGTCGAGGTTGGACTTCGGCGGCGGGTAGTGGAGTGCGTAACCGATGAAAGTGTTCGCGGCGGGCACGATGACTGCATCGACCACTCGCACGCCGTGTGCCTCGGTAAGGCCGACGCTGTCGACGACGACCTTGCTCTTCCCGTAGTTGTGCAGTTCGTCCCCGCCGAACGTCAGCGTGGCACCCGGCTTGGCCGGCAGGCACACGTCGCCCGATCCGGCGTCGTTGTAGTCCGGCCCGTTGAGCGGACCGTCCCCCGAAGGGGTGCCGGGAGCGGACGAGCAGCCTGTCCCCAGCACGAGTGCCAGGGCCAGAGCGCTGGCCCGCCCTAGCAGCCGCCGTCGTGGCGGAGTGGTGATCACGGCTTGTACCCTCTCACCGTCGTGGTGGCCACGAAGTTGTACGGATGCTGGCTGCCGGGCGCCCCGCCGGTTCCGCAGATGTAGCGGTTGGCCTTGAACGTGTACACCACGGTCGTCTCCGAGGAGTAGCCGGTCTCCGCCGAGAGGTTGATTCCGATGGCGTCGCCGGTACTCGCCCCGTCCGTCCACGTGACGGCCTTGGACGTGGTCCGGGTGAACTTCGCGTCCTTGGGATACTGAGCGCAGGTCGTCGCCTTCGGCGTCGACGCGGAGACGATCTTCTCGCCGCCGTAGTAGTACCGGGCCCGCACCTCGTAGTGGTAGGTGATGACGCTGCCATGTCCACCGCTCACGCAGGCCATCTTGTACTTGCCGTAGTCGTACTCGGACTTGTAGTAGACGCCTTTGTGGTTCCCATACGTCGGGTAGTCGTTCGTGACGGTGCTCTCCTTGGAGACGCTTCCGCTGGCGTCGAAGCTGCCGTAGGCCCCGGTGATGGAGCTGCCGACGCCAAGCGAGCTGGAGGCGCCCTTCGTGTAGGAGAGCGTGTGTTGCACGCCCGTCGTGGCGCTGTACGTCTGGCCGACGATGACCCATTTCGGGCCCAGGTCCTTCGTGAGGGTTCCGGTGCAGGCCTTGGCCACGCCGGCGGAGTCGGAGGTGTCGGCCGCGCTCGCCGCCGCGGCGGCGTCATCGGCGGCGGAAGGGTCCGCGCTGTCCGGGCTGTCGCTGACGGAGACGGGCGTGTCGGTTGTGTCTTCGGCCGTGGCGGACGTCTCGTCGGTGTCGGACGTCGTGACCGGCGCGGACTCCAGGACGAGCGTGGCGCTCACCGGGGTCTGGGTGTCGGCGCTCGACATGCTGCTGTCGGTATCGGGATTCGTGGTGGTGGCGGCCAGGTAGGCGGTCGCGGTCCCTGAACCAACCAATTTCCGCGGGAAGTTGAAGGTCGCCTCGTCGTCTCCCGAGTAGGCGACGGTCTCGAAGTTGACCGTGCCGTCGCTCGCCGCCTCCGGTGCCGCCAAGTCGGCCGAGGCAAGTCTCAACGTGTAGTTCCCGGAGCTGTCGGCGATCGCCTTGGCCACGGGCTGCAGCTTGACCGAGTCGCCTTCTTGGAGGGCTGCGTCCGTCTCGTTGTCCGGCCATGCGTAGAGGACGACGTCAGCGCCCGCCACAGCCGTACCATCCGCTTTTTGCACGGTGCCGCTGCTGACCACGGGGGTGCTGAGGGAAGCGGAGTCGGTGATGCCGGCGAGTTCTGCCTCCTCGTACGTGACGCTCAGGTGCGGTTCGACCGAGTCGTCCCCGGCGATGTAGTTCGCCGAGCGGTAGCGCCGCCAGGTGAGGGAGTCGGTCTCGTCCACGGCCCGCAACTGGAGGCCGTAGTTCGGGGCGCCGTCGGCCCAGGCCTGCACGATGCCGTCGATGTCCCAATGGCTGTACGCGGCCGGGCAGTCGGAGGAGGAGTAGCCGTGGGCACCCTTGTTGACGACCTCACCCGCGCTCGTGACGGTCGGCATCGCGCTCCAGGTGATCGCGGAGGGATCCCAGTCTGAGGTGATGCGCCGCACGCGGACCCCGGAGCCCGCGGTCGAGCAGGTGGAGGACCAGTAGGAGTACAGCTTGAGGTCGGTGTCGACGATGTGGGTGCCGGTGAACTCGGAGGTGTCGAACTTGAGGAAGGCGCGGGCTCGGTGGGTTCCGCCATCGTAGGTTCCGACGCGAAGCTCCCCGGAAGAGCGCTGCGAGTCCGTGTAGTTGGGGTCTTCCAGCCAGGTGTCCGTGGTCACCGCGAGCGTGGTGGTCGGGTCGATGGTGAGCGGGTAGGTCACTTTCGTCGAGTCCAGGAAGCCGGAGTCCGGAGTGAGGACAAGGACCTGGCCCGAGCTGGTGTCCTCGATCTTCGACTCGACCTTGGTGTCGTGCGCTGGCAGACCGGAGGTTGCGTTGAGGGAGGAGTCCCACATGTGCGGGGCGGGCGCGTCGGCGACGGTCTTGCCGGTGGCGTCGGTCAACAGCAGGTGGCCGGCCTCGTTCTGAGAGACCTTGAGTCCGCCCGACGTGGTCAGCGGTATCCGGATGGTCAGCGGACCGTCCGGCCGCTTGTGCAGGATGACCTGTTCCGAGAACCCGCTCGGGAGCGCGGTCACCAGGAGGTCGCCGCCCGCGGCGGCGTCCCCGTAAGTGGCGATGTTTCCTTCCAGTTCCGGTGCCGGAAGGTCCTTGCCGAGGGAGAGCGACAGGGATTTGGCCCCGTCCTGGAGCTCGGCGAAAGGTCCGGATCCGCCGTCCGAGAAGTGCAGTTCGGCCGGTGTGGCGTCGGGTGTCACCGCCGTGCCGGTGTCGGCGAGCGTGGTGTTCACCGGGGTCCACGCCCCGTCCTTGCGGACCCGGATCGGAGCGTCGTAAACATCCGTGGTCAGAGTGCCGGACGGGTTGGCCCAGGTCGTCGAGGTCTCGGTGCGTTTTCCGGTCACCTCGACCCGGGATCCCCGCTCCCTGGCCGCGGCCAGGGCGGAACCGGTGTCGGGCTCGGAGGTCGCGGCGGCCGCCGACGTGGAGTGCGTTGCCCCGTCGGCGAACGCGGTCGCCGTCATGCCGCCGCCGGTCGCGGTGAGTGTCAGGCCGAGGCCGAGTACGGCGATACGGGATGTGAAATGTCTGGACCATGACAAAGTTCGGGTGAGTCGCATACGGAACCCCCGTGGCTCGATTTCCCCCTGATGCGAGGAGCGGCTCACGCTAAACCGCCCCGCAAGTCACACCAACACCTAACCTTCACATTTACTTCTTACTTGGCCCTCAATTTGCCGCCCCTTGACGGGAGTTGCTCACCTGAGGTCCCGACTTGTTGGTCAGGTCATGCGCATCTTTGACCTGTCCATGACTTGTTACTGGTTCCGCGCGTAATAGAGGGACGTAACTATCTACGCGGGTAGCCCCGCATTCCGCTCCCTCTCTCGTCCTCTCCCGTTCCAGGAGCCTCGCATGCCCGTCAGTCCCATGAACCGTCGGCAGTTCGTGAAGAAGTCGGCCGTCACCGGCGCGGCCGTCGCCGCCGCGGGTGCGGTCGGCGCCGGCAGCGCCCAGGCCGCCGAGCTCGGCAAGCCCGAGAAGACCCCGAAGACCTGGTCGTTCTCCATCCTGGGCACCACCGACCTGCACAGCCACGTCTTCAACTGGGACTACTACAGCAACAAGGCCTACTCGGACAGCAAGGGCAACACCTACGGCGTCGCCCGGATCGCCACCCTGGTCAAGCAGCTGCGCGAGCAGAAGGGCGAGGAGCGGGTGCTGCTCGTCGACGCGGGCGACATCATCCAGGGCACCTCGCTGGCGTACTACTACGCGAACGTCGACCCCATCACCGGCAAGGACGGCAGGCGGGGCCCGAAGCACCCCATGGCCGTGGCCATGAACGAGATGCGCTACGACGCCGCCGCCCTCGGCAACCACGAGTTCAACTACGGCATCGACGTGCTGCGCGCCTTCGAGCGCCAGTGTCACTTCCCCCTGCTCGGCGCCAACGCCCTGGACGCCAAGACCCTGCGGCCGGCCTTCCCGCCGTACACCGTCAAGCGCATCAAGGTGCCGGGCGCGCCCGACATCAAGGTCGGCATCCTCGGCCTCACCAACCCGGGCATCGCGCTCTGGGACAAGGACAACGTCAGCGGCAAGATGGTCTTCCCGGGCCTTGTCGAGCAGGCGAAGAAGTACGTGCCCAGGCTGCGCGCCCTCGGCTGTGACGTCGTCTTCCTCACCGACCACTCCGGCCTGGACGGCTCGACCTCGTGGGGCGACGAACTCCCGTACGTGGAGAACGCCTCCAACCTGGTCGCCGAGCAGGTCCCCGGCATCGACGCGATCCTCGTCGGCCACACCCACGTGGACGTCCCGACGTACACGGTGAAGAACGAGGAGACCGGCGAGGACGTCCTGCTGTCCGAGCCCTACTGCTACGGCTACCGCCTTTCCGTCTTCGACTTCGAGCTCGAACTCCACCACGGCTGCTGGAAGGTCACCGGCAAGACGGCGACCACGCTCAACAGCAACACGGTCGCGGAGGACGCGCGGATCACGGAACTCCTGGAGGCCGACCACGAGTTGGTCGTCAAGTACGTCAACACGGCGATCGGCACCTGCACCGAGGACATGTCGACGGCGGAGGCCTGCTGGAAGGACGTACCCGCCATCGACTTCATCCACCAGGTGCAGATCGAGGCGGTGAAGGCGGGCCTGTCGACGGCGGACGCGGCCCTCCCGCTGATCTCCGTCGCCGCCTGCTTCAGCCGCACCGCCGACATCCCGAAGGGCGACGTGACCATCCGCGACGTCGCCGGTCTCTACATCTACGAGAACACGCTGTACGGCAAGAAGCTGACGGGCGCCCAGCTCAAGGACTACCTGGAGTACGCGGCGAAGTACTACCACCAGGTGCCGTCCGGCACGAAGGTCGACACCTCGACGCTGACCAACGCCAACAGCTTCTGGGACTACATGTACGACACGGCGTCCGGCGTCTCGTACGACATCGACATCGCGCAGGCCGAGGGCTCGCGGATCAAGAACCTCACCTACAACGGCACGGCCGTCGCCGACGACCAGGTCTTCGTCGTCGCGGTCAACAACTACCGCGCCAACGGAGGCAGCGGCTACCCGCACATCGCCGGCGCGGAGGCCGCGTACAGCTCCACCAACCAGGTCCGCGACCTGATGGTCGCCTACGCCACGGCGAAGGGCACGATCGACCCGTCGACGTTCGCCGCGACCAACTGGAAGCTCACCCAGGACGGGACGGCGGTGTTCTAGGACCCCCGCCCGCCGGGCACGGGCCCTCCGGGAGGCTCCTCCGGGCCTCCCGGAGGAGTGCCGGGCATTTCGGGCTTACGATGTGAAAGGCGCGTATCGGTCGACAGAAGAAGGTGAGTGCGATGCGCGTAATGCTGAAGGTCTGTATGAACACCGAGAAGACGAACGACGCCATCCGCAACGGCACCTTGGGCAAGCTGATGCAGGAGTCGCTCGAACACATCAAGCCCGAGGCGGCCTACTTCACCACCGATCACGGCAAGCGCACCGCGTTCCTGTTCTTCGACATGCAGGACAGCTCGCAGATGCCGGCCCTGGCGGAGCCGTTCTTCCTCGACATGGACGCCGAGGTCACCTACACCCCGGTCATGAACGTCGAGGACCTGCAGAAGGGGCTGTCGCAGATCGGCGGCTGACCTCGGCCGTCTCAGCTGAAGACGATCATCGACCCCTGCGCCAGACTCCGCGTCGCCGCCGCGTGCAGGCCGAGCCACACGTGGCGCTCCCGCGCGAAGGGGCTGGGATCGTACGGCGCCGGGACGGCCGGCTCCTCCAACTCCGTGGGGGCGCGCGGCGGTTCCGGCGGGGCCGGGGGGTTCGCCGGGTCGATGCCGATCGACGGCGCCACGTACTCCAGCTCCCGCAGCAGGGCCTGGGCGCTGCCCAAGGGGCCGCCGCCCGCAAGGAGTTCGTCGTTGGACAGCGGCTGGGGGAAGTCGACGGGGACGTAGGCGCCCGCGTGGTCGTAGTGCCAGACCAGGTGCGACTGCTGGGCCGTCGACTCGAACATCTCCAGCAACTGCTCGTAGTCGCCGCCCAGTTCGTCGACCGGCGTCACCGGAAGGCCGCACACCTGGAGCAGGTAGACCCGGCGCAGGAAGTGCAGCGCGTCGTAGTCGAAGCCGGCCACCGGGGCGACCTCGCCGGACAGGCCCGGCATGTACTGGTACACCGGCACCGGCGGGAGCCCGGCCGCGGCGAGCACGGTGTTGTACTGCGCGAGTTCGTCGGCGAACGGATTGTCGGGGGTGTGGCACAACACGTCGACGAGCGGTACCAGCCACAGGTCACAGGCCAAAGAGGGCTCCTCACACGCAGCAATCACCTATCGAGGGTGGTCAAGGCAGGGTAGTCGGTGCGGCCCGTGGGCGACCCCCTTCCTACGGTTCGGGCGGCCCGGTTCGTACGGTTCAGGTGCCCTTGTGCAGGTCCCATACCCACACCCCGTCCACCCACTTCCCGTCACGGCCCACCAGTTCCGTCACGGCCCTGCGCAGCCGGTCGTCGTTCGGCTGCGGGGCCACCACCAGCGCGCCCGCCTTCCAGTACGCGAGGTCCCGCTTCGCCTGCGCCCGCCAGTTCTCGCCGATCTCCGGGATCACGCCGGTGTAGCGGACGTCACGCAGCAACTGCGAGGTGTAGCGGGGCGCGGCGCCGTAGATGCCGATGCGGTCCTTGCCGTAGGGGCCGTTGAAGTAGCCGCCGGGCATGCTGAAGCCGAGGCCGGCCTGCTCCTGCCAGTGCAGCTGCTCCGCGTACCCGGAGTCCGGCAGCGGCACGGTGACCAGGGACTCCCCGGTGCGGACGTACGACTTCCAGGTCCCGTCGGTGAAGAAGGCGGGGGTCACCGGGCGCTCGACCGTCTTCAGCGGGGCCGGGATCAGGGGCAGCAGGGCGAGGCAGACGCCCAGCAGGCCGAGATACTGCGCGCCCCGTTCGCGGGTGGCCGCCAGCCGTTCCAGGGCGAGCGCGAGCAGCATGCCCAGCGCGGGCGCGCAGACCATCGCGACCCGGCCCTCGATCACCGACTCGAACAGCGGGATCTTGGCCGGCAGCGCCCAGGGGCCGGGGTAGACCTCGTCCGTCATCGGGATACGGAACCTCGGCCCGAGGGAGAGCAGCGCCGCGCCCACCGCCGTCACCGCCAGCGCCTTGACCAGGGCCCGCTCCCACAGCCGTACGACGATCGCGAAGGCGAGGGCGACCAGCGGCCAGCCGTAGAAGGCGTTCTGCTCGGTGGGGTTGAGGGAGAGGGCGTTCGCGCGTTCCGCGCTGCCCGCGACCAGGGAGCGCTCGGCGAAGGAGAGCAGCGCGAGGGGGCTGTTGCCGGCGTTGTCGCCGTGCAGGATGCTCTTGTAGCTCTGCGGCCCGCTGAACTGCCAGGTCAGGGCGTAGGCGACGAGCGGCAGGCAGACGGCGGCCGCCACCCCGAGGCCCTTGAGCAGGGGCCGCCACGCCCGCTTCGCCACATCCCTCCGTACGACGGCGTAGGCGCCGGCGAACAGCACCAGGCCGATGGTCGACAGGAGCAGCGGCTCCTCGCCGAGGAAGATCTGGTACGTCGCCATCAGGCCCAGCACGACCCCGTCGCGCACCACCCGGCCGTCGCCCTCGCACAGCCGCAGGGCGCGGTCGATGATCAGCGGGATCATGAAGAGGATCACGAAGTTGGGGTGCGCGTTGGCGTGGCTGACCATGGGCGGGGCGAAGGCGGCGAGCGAGGCACCGAGGAAGGCCGCGGGGCGGTGGCGTACGACCCGCTTCCTGATCAGCCAGTACCAGGCGACGCCGGTCGCGGCGAGGCCCAGGGTCATGGCGGTGCTGAGGGCGACGGCGGGGCCGGCGAGCAGGGTCAGCGGCGCGAAGGGCACGGTGACGCCGAGCATGACCGTGTTGGCCATGAGGTTGACGCCGTCGGGGAAGCCCTGGAGGTCGGAGAAGAGGGGGTTGTGGAGGTGGGCCAGGTTGTGGGCGGTGACCGCGAAGAACCACTCCCACTGGTTCTGGTCCTGGAGGGAGTCGGGGAGGTAGCGGTGGTTCGGGTCGAAGAGGCGGCCCGAGTACAGGGCCATCGCCATCAGCAGGAAGAGGAGGATGGCGAAGAGGTCGGCGGGGCGCAGGGCGCGGGCGCGCAGCACGATCAGTTCGGCGAGGACGCGGGGGTAGTCCAGGGTGCGGACCTTGGAGCCCGGCTGGTGGGACCAGTGCACGGGCACCTCGGCGATCCGCAGGTCGGCGCGGTGGAGGTGACGCAGCACCTCGACGTCTATGCCCCAGCCGTCGATCCGGGAGGCGGCGAAGGCCTCACGGGCGCGGTCGCCCTCGAAGAGCTTGAAGCCGCACTGGGTGTCGCGTATGCCGGGCAGGGCGGCACGGCGTATCAGTAAGTTCCCGGCGCGGCCCAGGAGTTGACGTACCGGATGCTGCCGTTCCCCGATGACCGCGCCCGGCACCGAACGGGAGCCGATCGCCGCCGAGTTGCCCTCACTGAGCGCCTTGTCGAGCTTCTCCAGCTCCTCGATGGGCGCGGCGAGATCGGCGTCCGTCACCAGCACCCGCCGGCCCCGCGAGGCGGCGACACCGATCCGCAGCGCGTTGCCCTTCCCGCGGTTGCGGGGGCTGGTGATCAGCCGGATGCGGGCGTCGGCGTGCGCGGAGACGACGTCACGGGTGCCGTCGGTGGACCCGTCGTCGGCGACGACGATCTCCCAGCTGCCCCAGTGGCCCTGGTTCTCGGAGAGGTAGCGGGTGACCGCGTCCAGGGTGGGGCCGAGGCGGTGCTCCTCGTCGTAGGCGGGGATGACGACGGAGAGGTCCACCGTGCCGTCGTCCGCCGGGAGTTCCAGCGCCTCGGTGTCTGTCGCGCTCATCGCTCGGCGAGTCTCTCGATCAGGGCCAGGGAGTGGGCGTTGTAGCCGTCGACGATCGAGCGGGCCCGGGGGGTGTCCCGGTGGGAGAGGGCGTCGACCAGATCGGTGTGACCGGACCACAGGGCGCCGCGCAGATCGGTCAGACGGCGCAGGTGCTGGACCGCGCAGACCCAGGACTGGACGCGCAGCCGGTGCAGGAAGTCGGCGAGGTAGGGGTTGCCGAAGAGGATGCCGAGCTCGTGCCAGAAGCGCAGGTCGTAGCCGATCAGCACGGTCAGGTCACCGGCCAGCGAGGCCCGCTGCGCCTCCTCTCCGCGCCGTCGTACCCCCGCGAGGGCGGCCGTGGCGCGGGCGTCGTCGTGCGGCGGGAAACGGCTCTCGTCGCCGTCCAGGGCGCGGAACATGCCGTCGGTGATCAGGCTGCGGGCCTCGACGATGCCCCGGTAGTCGGCGACCGAGTACTCACGGACGTGGAAGCCGCGGTGCTGGTCGGCGTCGAGCAGCCCCTGCGCGGACAGGTCGACCAGCGCCTCGCGCACGGGCGTGGCGGAGACCCCGTACTGCTCGGCGATCTCCTTGACGGTGAACTCCTGCCCGGGCTGCAACCGCCCCGCCAGCACCTCGTCTCGCAGCGCGTCGGCGATCTGCTGTCGCAGGGTGCTTCGGGTGACGGCGCCGTTGCCGCTGCTGGCGGGCATGGAATGGGCGTCTCCTCGTCGCGGTGGGGTGGCGTGCACGGCTATATGTACGAGCACGCCACCTTACGCGTTCGGGTTCCCGCCGTTTACCCGCGTAGCTGTGGAGATGCGGTGCGGCGCCCGAGCGGCCGCACCCCCCGCCACAGGCCCTACACCGTGTACTCGTCCGCCACGGTCAGCGCCGCGTCCAGCGCCGCGAGGCCCTCCTTCAGCTCGGCCTCGGTCACGTTGCAGGGCGGCACGACATGGGTGCGGTTCATGTTCACGAACGGCCAGATGCCGTGCTGCCTGGCCGCCGCCCCGAAGGCGGCCATCGGGGCGTTCGCCTCACCGGCCGCGTTGTAGGGCACGAGCGGCTCGCGCGTCTCCCTGTTCCGCACCAGCTCGACCGCCCAGAACATGCCGACCCCGCGGACCTCGCCGACGCTGGGGTGCCGTTCGGCGAGTTCGCGCAGGGCGGGCCCGAGGACGCCCTCCCCGAGCCGCTTGGCGTTGTCGACGACACCTTCCTCCGCCATCACCCCGATGGTCGCCACGGCGGCGGCACAGGCGAGCGGATGCCCGGAGTACGTGAGCCCGCCGGGATACGGCCGCTTCCCGAAGGTCTCGGCGACGGCACCGGAGATGGCGACACCCCCCAGCGGCACATATCCGCTGTTCACGCCCTTGGCGAAGGTCATCAGATCCGGTACGACCCCGAAGATGTCCGCCGCGAACCACTCCCCGGTCCGCCCGAACCCGGCCATGACCTCGTCCAGGATGAAGACGATCCCGTACTTGTCGCAGATCTCCCGTACGCCGGCGAGATAGCCCGGCGGCGGGACCATGATCCCGGCGGTCCCGGGGATGGTCTCCAGGATGATCGCGGCGACGGTGGCCGGCCCCTCGAAGGCGATGGTCGTCTCCAGGTGCTCCAGCGCCCGGGCGCACTCCTGCTCCTCCGTCTCGGCGTAGAACCGCGACCGGTACAGGAAGGGCGCCCAGAAGTGCACCACCCCGGCGGCACCGCTGTCGGATGCCCAACGCCGGGGATCGCCGGTGAGGTTGACGGCCTGCTGGGTACCACCGTGGTACGACCGGTACGCCGACAGCACCTTGGGCCGCCCGGTGTGCAGCCGGGCCATCCGTACCGCGTGCTCGACCGCGTCCGCGCCCCCGTTGGTGAAGAAGATCTTGTCCAGATCCCCGGGCGTCCGCTCGGCGATCAGCCGTGCCGCCTCCGACCGTGCCTCGATGGCGAAGGCGGGCGCGAAGGTGGCCAGGGTCGCGGCCTGCTCCTGGATCGCGGCGACGACCTTCGGATGCCGGTAGCCGATGTTGGTGTAGACGAGCCCGCTGGTGAAGTCGAGGTACCGCTTGCCGTCGTAGTCCCAGAAGTACGACCCCTCCGCGCCGGCGACGGCGAGCGGGTCGATGAGCTCCTGCGCGGACCAGGAGTGGAACACATGCGCACGGTCCGCGGCCTTCACGGCGGCGCCGACCTCGGGGGTGGGGTGAGGGGTCATGCGGGGGAGCGTAGGAGCCCGGTGGGACCGGACGACATCGGCGTCATGTCTGCGGTCCGAGCGTTTCCGCGACAGGTTGTCGACACCGGATCGATCCGGCCTCCCGTCGTGCGCCCCGTCGGGAACCGCTCCCGCCCACGCGACCGCTCCCCCCCGTTACGGAACCGTAGACACCGCCCCCGTCACCTCCTCTTACGCCCGCACTATCGTGGGGTCGTCGCACCGGTGCGTATCGGGGGATTTCGGGGGGCCTGGGATGGAGAAGCTGGCGGGTGGTGATCCGCGGCGGATCGGGGCGTATCGGCTGCTGGCCCGGCTGGGGGCCGGCGGGATGGGGTACGTGTATCTCGCCCGGTCGGACCGCGGCCGTACCGTCGCCGTGAAGCTGGTGCGCGAGGAGCTGGCCGCGCAGGAAGAGTTCCGGGCGCGGTTCCGGCAGGAGGTGCAGTCCGCCCGGCAGGTCGGCGGGTACTGGACGGCGCCCGTGCTGGACGCGGACACCGAGGCGGCCGTGCCGTGGGTGGCGACCGGGTATGTCGCCGGGCCGAGCCTGCAGCAGGTGGTGGGCCACGACCACGGCGCGCTGCCCGAGCGGTCCGTGCGGATTCTGGCGGCCGGGCTCGCGCACGCGCTCAAGGACATCCACGCCGCCGGGATCGTGCACCGGGATCTGAAGCCGTCCAATGTGCTGGTGACGATCGACGGGCCCCGGGTCATCGACTTCGGGATCGCGCGGGCGCTGGAGACGGTCACCGACGGGGGGCTGACCCGCACCGGCGCGCTCGTCGGATCGCCCGGGTTCATGGCGCCCGAGCAGGTGCGCGGCGACCGGATCACACCCGCCTGCGACGTCTTCTGCCTGGGGTCCGTACTGGCCTACGCGGCCACCGGCGCCCTCCCCTTCGGCACCGCCAACAGCGGTGTGCACGCCCTGATGTTCCGCATCGCGCAGGAGGAGCCCGACCTGGAGGGGGTGCCGGAGGGCATCGCCGACCTCGTACGGGACTGTCTGAGGAAGGACCCGGCCGCCCGGCCGGGCCTCGACCAGGTCCTGGAGCGCAGCGGCGCGGAGGACACCGTACTGGGCGGACGCTCCCGCGACCCCTGGCTGCCGAGCGCGCTGGTGGCCCAACTCGGGCGTCACGCCGTTCAGTTGCTGGACGCGGAGGACCCCGAGCGGACGGGTGAGGTGCCCACCGGGCAGCCCGCGCCCGAGGCGTCCCCCGAGCATGGCTCCGTGTCCGAGCCCGGCGCCGGGACGCCCATGGGTCCGCCCCCGCCCGGCCTGCCCCCCACCGGCGCGCCCCCCGCCCACCCGCCGACGCAGATCGCGGGCCGGCCTGCCGCCGAGCCCCCGGCGCCCACCCCACAGGGCCCCGCACAGACACCCCCGTCCGGCCACCCCGCCCACGGCTACCCCCAGCAGCAGCCGGCCTACGGCACCTCCCCGCAGCAGCCCGGCTTCGGCACGCCCCAGCAGCAGCCCGGCTACGGCTACCCGCAGCAGCCGCCCGCCTACGGCTACCCCCAACAACCCACCGCCTACGGCCCCATGGGCCCCACCCCGCCCTACGGCCCCGCTCCCTACACCGGCCCCCTCACCCCAGCGCCCCAGGAGCCGGCCCGTAGGAGCGGCCGCTCCACGATCGCCCTGGTCGCCGTGGCCCTGGTCGTCGCGCTCGGCGCCGGCGCCTCGGTCTACGCCCTCATGAACGGCGGCGGTGACAGCAAGGACGACAACAAGGCGGGCCCGGGCCCGAACGTCACGGCGTCTCCGGCCACCGGAGGCACTGGCGGCACCGGCCCGCAGCCGTCCCAGGGCACCCCCTCCGACTCTCCCTCCGCCTCCGCCTCCGGTGCCTCCGCCGACGGCGCCGTCCCGACCGGCTACCTCGGCACCTGGACCGCGACCATCACCAACAAGGACGGCGAGAACACCCGCCAACTCACCATCCAGCAGGGCAAGGTGGGCGACGCGGTGCTGTCCCTGGTCGCCGACGGCCCCACCTCCAGCGGCACCTACCACTGCGTCTTCCAGGCCCGGCTCACCCAGGACCCGGGCGGCGACGGGCCGTTGGAGCTCGGCCCCTCCACCGTCGCCTCGGGCGACGCCGGTTACTGCAAGCCCGGCGACCCCACCGAGATCAGCCTCCTCGCGGACGGCAGCCTCCAGCGCGTCAACACCAGCAACGGGGAGAGCCTGAAGTACACGAGGGAGTAACCCCAAGTACCGCTGGCCGCAAGCCTGTTGGAGCCATACGACCGTACGGTCGTGTCGGTGGGATGGCTGAGCGCAGAGAACGTCGTGGCCGTGGGCACCGCGGTCCTCGGCATCGCCGCGTCCGCGGTCACGGTCTGGTACGAGCGCCGGGTACCGCGCCGCAGACGGATCGGCTACCGGGTGCAGATGGACAGTCCCATAGGCGACGGCCTCCAGCTGGGCCAGGCCCTGCCCGGCGCCACTCTCGTCCTGATCCGGGTCGAGAACGACGGCTCGCAGGGCATCGACCGCGACGACTACACCAGCCCCGGCGCACAAGGGCTGACCGCGGTCTTCGGCGAGCGCACCATCAAGGGCGTCTCGGTCACCCAGCCCTCCGACGCCGCCCATCTGATGGACCACTTCACCGCCGAGCGCGGCTTCCACTACCAGGACGGCACCAACACCCTGCACATCCCGCCCGTCCCCCTCAACCGAGGCGACCACTACAAGCTGCTGGTGCTGCTGTCCGGCGGCCCCGTCGGCAGCCCGGTCCAGCTGAGCGGCGGCATCCGCGAGGGCCAGGTGCACAGCAACCGCAGCGCCACGCCCGACGACAAGCCGCCCCTGTTCAGCCGTGCCGCCCGGTTGATCACCCTCACTCTCACCCTCAGCGTCCTCGCCCTCGCGGTCATCGTCGTCGCCCGCGACGACACCCCGGCGCCGATCGGCTGCGAGACCGGCACGCTGAAGGTGACCGGTTCGACGGCCTTCGCCCCCGTCGTCGAGGAGCTGGCGAAGGCCTACGAGAAGAAGTGCCCGGGCTCCGCCATCACGGTCGACGCGCGCGGCAGTTCGGCCGGTGTCAACGCCCTCACCCCGGGCGCTCATGACGTCATCGCCTTCTCCGACGGCCCCGCGATCGGCGCCGACACCAGCAAGCTGCTCGGGACGCGCGTCGCGCTCTCCGTCTTCACCCTGGTCGTCAACGACGGCATCCGGCTGCCCGCCGGGGGGCTGTCCCTGAACGACGTACGGCGGATCTACCGCGGCGAGGTGACCCGCTGGAGACAGCTCGGCGCCTCCCTCCCCGACACCCCGATCGTCCTGGTCAGCCGTAACGCCGACTCCGGCACCCGGCAGATCTTCCAGCGCCGGGTGCTCGGCACCTGGGAGCGGGTGCCCAGCACCTCACTCGACTGCGTCCACAAGGACGACACCTCCGCACCGGTCATGCGCTGCGAACTCGACTCCACGGACGCCGTGCTGGCGAAGGTCGCCCAACTCCCCGGCGCCATCGGCTACTCGGAGCTCACCCTCGCCACCGGCCGCCGCGGCCTGCACCCGGTCCCCCTCGACGGCGCGGCGCCCTCCGTCGAGGCGATCGAGTACGGCCGCAGCGACTACCCCTACCGGGGCGTCGAGTACGCCTACACCTACGGCCGGGTCCCCTCCGGCTCCCTCGCCTCCGCCTTCCTCGCCTACCTGGGCGAGGGCACCAGCGAGAACATCATCCGAGCCCACGGCCACCTGCCCTGCTCGGCGACGGCGTCGTCAGGCCTGTGCGCACGGGACTGAGGGGGCCGGAGCCGGGGGACCCGCGGCTCAGGTCCCGTCATCGCGGCTCCGGCGGCCGCTGCCTCGGCATGTTCGGGCGGCCGTTCGTGCCCGGCGGCACCGTGAAGCGGCCCTGGGGGCCGGTCGCCTCCTGGCGTACCGCGCCCGTGCCCGCCGACTGGATTCCCATCGGGGCGGAGCCCGTGCGGAACTCCACCATCCAGTCGGCCGTCTCCGTGCGCACCAGCTCCGTCACGTCCTCCGAGAAGCGGCGCAGCACGGCCAGGCACCGCTCGGCGGCCTCGCCGGCCGTGCCCTCCGTCGGCCCCAGCACCTCCCGCACGCTCTCCGTCGCCCAGTCGAACTGCAACACCTGCAGCCGCCGCTGCACCGCCTGCGCCGTCGCCACATCCCTTATCCACCCGGACGTCACCCCGAAGAAGCGGTCCACGGCCACACACGCCACCGCCAGCAGCAGCGCCAGATACCCCCACGCGGCGACCCCGCCGACCACTCCGGTCAGATCCAGCAGCGGCAGCGCGGCCCCGGTCACCGCACCCGCCGCCGCCCCGCCCCGCAGCACCCGTGCGCCCCGCCGCTTCCACACCCGGTCCGCGAGATACCAGGCCGCCGTCTCCAGCGCCCCACGCTCCACCCACCGGTACAGGTCGTACAGCCGTTCGGCCGGCTCGCCCCAGTCCCCGAGCGGGAACGAACGCCCGATCAGATCGCCCGGCCGCACCCCGGCCGCCCCCTCGCCCCGACCGTCCTGAGGCGGACCCTCGGGCTGCATCTCCGGCTGACCCACCCGGCACTCCCTACTGATCACGGCCGCTCACGTTGCGTGACAACGGATCTTGCCTCGTTGTCGACGCGGGACCTTCCTACCGCCCAATGGGTGGCGAGGGCGCGCCTTTCGCCTCTTTTCCGCCCGCAAGAGGGTCTTGATCAGGTATGGGAGTCACGGCGATCTCACTCGAAAGAGTGGCGGGGCGATGGCCGCACGGACCACGTAGGCTCGTGCACAACGGAAGCGGTGCGTGAAGCACACATGAAGCACAGCGGATGAAACGACGAGACCAGGAGCTGATCGTGATTCCCGGTGGTGGCCAGCCCAATATGCAGCAGCTGCTCCAGCAGGCCCAGAAGATGCAGCAGGACCTGCAGCGGGCGCAGGAGGAACTGGCACAGACCGAGGTCGACGGACAGGCGGGCGGCGGTCTGGTGAAGGCGACCGTCACCGGCTCCGGCGAACTGCGCGCCCTGAAGATCGACCCCAAGGCGGTCGACCCGGACGCCGCATCCATGGAAGAGACTGTCGAGACCCTCGCCGATCTGATCGTCGCCGCCGTACAGGCCGCCAACGAGAACGCGCAGACCCTCCAGCAGCAGAAGCTCGGCCCGCTGGCCCAGGGCCTGGGCGGCGGCAGCGCCATCCCGGGCCTGCCGTTCTAGGACCCGGGCCTGCCTTTCTAAGAGGGGCCGCGGCCAACTACCGTACGTACTGGAAGACTCCAGAAAGGGCAGTCCGTTGTACGAAGGCGTGGTGCAGGACCTGATCGACGAACTGGGGCGGCTGCCCGGCGTCGGTCCCAAGAGCGCCCAGCGGATCGCCTTCCACATCCTGCAGGCGGAGCCCACGGACGTCCGGCGGCTGGCCCAGGCACTTCTCGAAGTGAAGGCGAAGGTCCGCTTCTGCGCGATCTGCGGCAACGTGGCGCAGGAGGAGCTGTGCAACATCTGCCGCGACCCGCGCCGGGACCTCTCCGTCATCTGCGTGGTGGAGGAGCCGAAGGACGTGGTCGCCATCGAGCGCACCCGTGAGTTCAGAGGCCGCTACCACGTCCTCGGCGGGGCCATCAGCCCGATCGAGGGTGTCGGACCCGACGATCTGCGTATACGAGAACTTCTCGCGCGGTTGGCCGACGGTACCGTCACGGAGCTGATCCTGGCCACGGACCCGAACCTGGAGGGCGAGGCCACCGCCACCTACCTCGCCCGCATGATCAAACCCATGGGCCTCAAGGTCACCCGCCTGGCCAGCGGCCTCCCGGTGGGTGGCGACCTGGAATACGCGGACGAGGTCACCCTCGGCCGCGCCTTCGAGGGGAGACGACTTCTAGATGTCTGACGCCACGCTGCACGACACCACGCAGGACCCGGACGACTTCGCGGTCCAGATCGCGGACCAGGTGGAGAGCTTCCTGGTCGCCGTCACGGAGGTGGCGAAGGGCGACGAGCCCGACTCGGCCGTGCCCTTCCTCCTCCTGGAGGTGTCCCAGCTCCTGCTGGCCGGCGGCCGCCTCGGCGCGCACGAGGACATCGTCCCCGACGAGCGCTACGAGCCCGACACGGGTCCGGACGCCGACGTGGACGAACTCCGCGAGAACCTGGCGCGGCTGCTGGACCCGGTGGACGTGTACTCGGAGGTCTTCGACCCCTACGAGCCCCGCAAGGCCCCGGTCCCGGCCCGTCTCTCCGACGACCTCTCCGACGTCATCACCGACCTCCGCCACGGCATGGCCCACTACCGCGCCGGCCGTGTCACCGAGGCCCTGTGGTGGTGGCAGTTCTCCTACTTCTCCAACTGGGGCCCCACCGCCTCCGCCGCCCTGCGCGCCCTCCAGTCCGTCCTGATCCACGTCCGCCTCAACCAGCCCCTCCAGGAACTGGACGGCCTCGACACGGACCAGCCCCCCATGGGCGACGAGACCCTCGAGTTCGAGGCGGGCCAGGTGATGGCGGAGGAGATCGGGGGGCCGTTGGGGATGCGGCCGGGACACTAGGGGGCCTCCCCTCCCAGGCCCGGACGGCGTCTCATCGTGTCGGACGACGAGGACCGCGACGACAAGGACCACATCGACTTCAAGGGCGCCGAGTTCCACGCGCCGGTCGTGGGCGTGGCCACCATTCCGGCGGGGCTCTGGCCCTCGAACCCATGCTGCTGGCCCTGGGAGTCCCGCCGGCGGTCCTCGTCACCTCCCGGCACACCCTGACTGCGGACACGGAGTTACGCCTGAAAGGCGTTCGTTTCCGCTGTTCAGCCCGGAGCTTGAGCCTCGGGCTTCGAGCTCCTCCATTGGGTTTTGGGTTTCTGGGTTGGTTGAAATCCAACCCAACTAACAGAGTCTGCACGTGAGTTGAGACGGCACGCCTCGATAGTATTACTTTCCGTGATCGAGTTGCGCCGGAGCGTAAAGTCGCTCTAGGTTCGCGGCAAACGTGCAAATAGTTCGGCCCCGGTCGGTGCGCCAACACCGGCTCCGGGGCCTGACCTGACGATCGAGAGCCTTCGACCGTGGCTTACAACCAGACTAGCCCCGCCCTACCTTCTCCGTCGCACCCGATGGCCAAAACGGGTTACGGAAAACGCCCTGCCGGTGACGAAGACCCGCACGCGGACTCGGACTTCGCACATCTGAGCCCCCGTGACCGTGAGATCGCCGTCTTCGTCGACCATCTCGACGAGGGCCACGCGATGGGCTACAAGGCGATCGCCGCCGCCCACCCCCGCTACGGCCAGCAGGCCGTACGCAGTTCGCTGGGGCGCATCACCCTCGCCGGCCACCTCCGCTGGATCAAGGAGCACCTCACCAGCGAGGACAACTCAATGCGCTGGGTGACACGCACGTACTGGTCGCGTACGAGCAGGTCGGCCGAGTGGTGGGCCGACTTCGCCCGGGAGCGGCACGGCAAGGACGTGACCGAGCGCTACATGCCAGGGCTCGCGCGGGTCGAGGAAGAGGCGGTGGCGGAGGCGGAGGTCGTGGCGGAGCAGCCGGCTGCCGAGTCGACTCCGGACGAACCCTCCGTGGAACAGCCGAGCGCCGCCTTTCTCACCCTCGCCGAACTCCAGGCTTTCGACGCCCGTATGCCCCTGTCCGACCGCGACTGCCGGGCCCTTGAGTCCCTCGCGGCGGAATGGCTGGCGCGTGGTGCGACGACGTACGACCTCACGAAGGCCCTGACCGATGGGCTCCCGCCCGTCGTCACCAACCCGGGCGGGTTCGCCCGTAACCGATTGGAGAGCAAGATGCCCCCGAAGGCGAAGATCCGGCAGAAGGCCGCCCGGCGGGGCCGGGTCAGCCGCGTGATCATGGCCTGCGGTCTGTGTGACGCGGACGAGCGGACGACGAGGATCGTGAGCGGGCTGTGCGAGGAGTGCCTGGCCGAGATCGAGGCCGAGGGCCCTGTGTACGTGCGGGGGGCCGTCCCTGAGACGTTCCTGCCAGGTCCGCGTGACTCCGGAGGCCTCCCCGGCGCCGACGAGGTCATCGACGTGACCGAGCGGGTCGATGCCCTGCGCCGCGCGGCGGGGCTGTTGTGAGCGTGCAGGACGTGCCGGTCAGGGCACCATGGAGTCGAGGAGGCGACGCCATGACCCCCAGGACCGAGCACCGGCCGCAGATGTCCGTCGAGGAGTTCGAGGAGCTGGAACGCCATGCCCCGGAGAACGTGCGGCTGGAGTTCATCAAGGGAAAGGTCCAGGTCAAGCCGGTGACTGACGGCAACCATGACCAGATCATCGCCTGGTTGCAGAGGCTTTGCATGCAGCATCGCCCCGAACTCTGGCTGTACGGCGACCGTGGGATGAAGGTCGAGCGTTACCGTAAGGGACGGGCTCGCCCAGACGGCGTTCTCGCGCCGTTCGGTTTCCCGTCAGGCCATGGGGATTGGTCCGAGGCGGCAGGCGCGCTCATGGCCGTCGAGGTGACGTCGCACGATTCCGATACCCACCAGCGCGATCGGGTGGAGAAGCCCGAGGGCTACGCGGCTGCCGGCATCCCGGTCTATCTCCTGGTCGACAGGGATGACTGCTCTGTCATCGTGTTCAGCCAGCCGGAGGACGGCCGATATCGCCGTGAGGAGAAGCTGCCTTTCGGAGCGACAGTCAAGCTTCCGGACCCGGTGAGCATCACCTTCGACACCGGACCACTGAAGGGGCTCGTGGACTGAGCTATCCGGGGACTGCGCGGGGTAAGCCCTCACAGTCCCCAAACCCCCTTCCCCACCGCCGTGACCCCACCCGCCAACGCCAGCCACAGCACCAGCAACCGTGCCCCCCTCTCCGGTATCCGTGAGGCGAGTTGCCGGCCGATCACACCGCCCGCCGCCATCGCCGCGACCACCGCGACCCACCTGCGCGCGCTCAGCTCCGGCACCCCGTTCGACGCCACCGAGAAGGCGTTCACCACCACGCCGTAGAACATCGCGTTCGGGACGAACTCCCGGGTCGTCCAGCCCGCGTTGACGGCGTACAGGGAGAACGGGGGGCCGCCCACCCCCGCCGCGGCGTTCATGAAGCCGCCCACCGCGCCGGCCGCGATCGCGCCCCGGGTGTGGCGCAGCGCGGTCACCCGCGCGCCCCGCATGACCAGCAGGACGGCCACGGTGACCAGACCGCCCATGACCAACAGCAGCCAGGGCGCGGGGAGTCGGCGGGTCAGCCAGGTCCCGGCCGGTACCGTGCAGGCCGCGGCCACGCACAGGGGGACCATCGCGGCGGGCCGTACGCTCCGCAGGCCGCCCGCGAGCCCCAGGAGACAGATCGCCCCGGCCGCGCAGTTGGCGAGGACCACCCCTTGCGTCGGCCCCAGCAGCAGCGCCAGGGCGGGCACGGCGACCAGCGCGAAGCCCATGCCGGTCAGCCACTGCACGGACGAGCCGAGCAACACCGCCCCGGCCAGCAGAAGATCGGTGACCACGCGCTCACGTCCTGTGAATTGGGTGTCTCCTGGATCTGCGCTGTACCTCGCCTGCACGGGCCCTAACCAGCGAGAAGCGAGGCTGGAGTCACTCCCCCAGCGGGGAGTCGAAAGAGCCGGAACCGCCTCGAACTGGAGCCACGATGACCCGTCGTACCGCGACCAAGCGCGCGGCCCTCGTCACCGCCACCGCCCTTCTCACCGTCGGTACCGTCGGTACGGTCGCCGCGACCGCCGGGCCGCAGCACAACGACAGCAAGCCCAGCAAGGCGCAGATCGCCGGGCTGTTCAACACCTGGAACAAGGCGCTGCAGACCGGTGACCCGGAGAAGGTCGCGGACCTCTACGCGAAGGACGCGGTGCTGCTGCCCACCGTCTCCAACAGGATCAGAACCGATCACACCGGGATAGTCGACTACTTCGAGCACTTCCTGCAGAACAAGCCGGTCGGCAAGAAGATCGACACGATCGTCAACGTGCTCGACAAGAACTCGGCGATCGACACCGGCATCTACCAGTTCACGCTCACCGACCCGAAGACCGGTGAGAAGAGCGTGGTCAAGGCCCGCTACACGTACGAGTACGAGAAGCGGGGCGGGAAGTGGCTGATCGTCAACCACCACTCCTCGAAGATGCCCGAAGGGTGATGACCACGCACAGACCGCCGTCGGGCGCGTCCCTGAGGGCCACCGTGCCGCCGTCGTCCGTCACCAGTTGTCTGACGACGGCCAGGCCGAGGCCCGAACCGGAGCGCCCGGTCAGGCCCTGACCGCGCCAGAAGCGGTCGAAGGCGCGGGACTTCTCCGCGTCGGACATGCCCGGACCCTCGTCGAGGACCGACAACACCACTTCCTCGCCCTGGGGTTCGGCCCGGACGGTTTCGACCCGGACGGTGATCGTGCCGCCGTCCGGCGAGACCTCCAGCGCGTTCGAGAGCACGTTGTCCAGCACCTGTTCCAGATGACCGGGGCTGGTCAGCACAGCCGGCCGGCCGTCGACACCACTCCCCCTGAGCGCGATGGTGACTCCGCGCTCGTCGGCGGCCGGCCTCCACACCGACAGCCTCTCCCGCACGATGTCCACGAGGGACAGCGGTTCCGCCGCCGTCACCTTCGCCTCCGCCCGGGCGAGGACCAGAAGTCCGTTGACGAGACGGCTCATCCGCACCACCTCGGCCGTCGCCTGCTCGACGTCCTCGCGGACGAACTCGTCGTCGACGCCGTCCGCGATGTTGTCCAGGGAGAGCCTCAACGCCGTGAGTGGTGTGCGGAGTTGATGCGAGGCGTCGGCCACGAAGATGCGCTGCGAGGCGATGAGGGTGTCGAGGCGTTCGCCCGCCTGGTTGAGCGTGCGGGCCAGGGTCTGGGTCTCCGGCGGACCCTCCACCGGGCTACGGGCCGTCAGGTCGCCGTCGCTGAACTTGCTGGCCATGTCGTTGAGTTGGCGCAGCGGACGGGTGATACGGCGGGCCGCGACCGCGCCGATCGCCGCCGCGGCACCCAGCACCAGTACGGCGAGCCCCGCCCTGAAACCCCAGATCTGCCAGAGCCGCCGGGTCATGTCCGAGGTCGAGTACACGATCCGTACGGCCGCGTCCCCCTGTGCGGGGACGGTCACCGTCAGATGCCTGCCCCAGATGAAGTCCGAGCCCCAGTCGGTCGTCGGCTCGTTCCGCTCCACGGCCCGGGTCAGCGCCGCGTCGCCGGACGGCCGCGGCAGGTCGGGGGCGCAGTCGGCGGTCGCGGTCACCTCGACATAGCCGGGCGTCCTCTCCCGGTAGGCCCTGGCCACTTCGGTCAGCGCCCCGCACGAGATGCGGTCGCCGCCCCCCAGCAGCAGCGCCATCGTGTTGGCCTCGCGCAGCACGGACTGCTTGGTGTCGTCCCGCAGCTGCTGGGTGAGCGTGAACGCGACCGGCACCGTGAACAGGAAGATCGCCACCGCGACCAGCAGGATGTAACTCCGGATGAGCTGCCGGTTCACGAGGCCCCGCTCGCGCCCACGTCGTTCACGATCTCCAGACGGAACCCGACCCCTCGTACCGCCTCGATCGTGACCGCGCCCGCGAGCTTGCGCCGCAGCGCCGCCACATGGACGTCCAGCGTCTTGGTCGGCCCGAACCAGTTCGCGTCCCAGACCGCCTCCATGATCTGCTCGCGCGTCATCAGCGCGCCCGGCTCCTCGGTGAGGAAGGACAGCAGGTCGTACTCCTTGGGGGCGAGGGCCACCTCCTCGCCGTCGAGCCGGACCCGGGCCGCCTTGCGGTCGATGGTGAGCCGGGTGCCGTACTCGTCCGCCGCGGTCTCCCCCGAGGAGGAGGAAGGGTTCGTACGAGGACGCACGCGCCGCATGACCGCCCTTATCCGGGCGATCACCTCCCGCACCCCGAACGGCTTGGACACGTAGTCGTCCGCGCCGAGCTCGAGCCCGACCACCCGGTCCGTCTCGTCGCTGCGCGCGCTGATCACGATGATCGGCACATCACCCCGCTCACGCAGCGCCTTGCAGACGTCCAGCCCGTCGGTGTCGGGCAGACCGAGATCGAGGAGTACGACGTCGTAGGGGCCCTCGTGGGCGAGTGCCGCGCCGCCGGTCGAGACCCATTCGACCTCGAAGCCGTAGCGGGTCAGGCCACGGCGCAGGGACTGGGCGACCGGTTCATCGTCTTCCACCAGGAGTACGCGCACGCAACGCACATTAGTGCTTGAAACTTAATTCACAATCTTCACTGTGACCCGGGGCACTTTCGGAGTGGCGGGGGCCGGCGCGGGCAGGGAGGTGGGGGAGCGTCCGGTCTCACCATGTGGTTCCACTCCGGTGGAATTCGGACGCTCGTTAAACTGAGCCGACATATACGGGACTGAGCGAGGAGCGCACGTGGGCCTTGTCGTGCAGAAGTACGGAGGCTCCTCCGTAGCCGATGCCGAGGGCATCAAGCGCGTCGCCAAGCGGATCGTGGAAGCCAAGAAGAACGGCAACCAGGTGGTTGTCGTGGTCTCCGCGATGGGCGACACGACGGACGAGCTGATCGATCTCGCCGAGCAGGTTTCTCCGATGCCTGCCGGCCGTGAGTTCGACATGCTGCTGACCGCCGGAGAGCGGATCTCCATGGCCCTGCTGGCCATGGCCATCAAAAACCTGGGCCACGAGGCCCAGTCGTTCACCGGCAGCCAGGCGGGCGTCATCACCGACTCCGTCCACAACAAAGCCCGGATCATCGATGTGACGCCCGGCCGTATCCGGGAGTCGCTGGACAAGGGCAACATCGCGATCGTCGCCGGGTTCCAGGGCGTCAGCCAGGACAAGAAGGACATCACCACCCTCGGCCGCGGGGGGTCCGACACCACCGCCGTCGCGCTGGCCGCCGCGCTGGACGCCGAGGTGTGCGAGATCTACACCGACGTGGACGGCGTGTTCACCGCCGACCCGCGCGTGGTGAAGAAGGCGAAGAAGATCGACTGGATCTCCTTCGAGGACATGCTGGAGCTCGCGGCCTCCGGCTCCAAGGTGCTGCTCCACCGCTGTGTGGAGTACGCCCGCCGCTACAACATCCCGATCCATGTCCGCTCCAGCTTCAGTGGGCTGCAGGGCACCTGGGTCAGCAGTGAGCCGATTGGGGACCAGAAGGTGGAGCAGGCCATCATCTCCGGTGTCGCGCACGACACCTCCGAGGCCAAGGTCACGGTCGTGGGCGTGCCGGACAAGCCGGGCGAGGCCGCCGTCATCTTCCGCGCGATCGCGGACGCCGAGATCAACATCGACATGATCGTGCAGAACGTGTCGGCCGCGTCCACGGGGCTGACCGACATCTCCTTCACCCTGCCCAAGACCGAGGGCCGCAAGGCCATCGACGCCCTGGAGCGGGCGAAGGTCGGCATCGGCTTCGACTCGCTGCGCTACGACGACCAGATCGGCAAGATCTCCCTGGTCGGCGCCGGTATGAAGACCAACCCGGGCGTCACCGCCGCGTTCTTCGAGGCGCTGTCCGACGCGGGCGTGAACATCGAGCTGATCTCGACCTCCGAGATCCGTATCTCGGTCGTCACCCGCGCCGACGACGTGCCGGACGCCGTGCGCGCCGTGCACAGCGCCTTCGGTCTGGACTCCGACAGTGACGAGGCCGTCGTCTACGGGGGCACGGGACGCTGATGGCCGGGACGGGGTCCGGGGCCGGACGGCCGACGCTCGCGGTCGTGGGCGCGACCGGAGCCGTCGGCACGGTCATGCTCCAGATCCTGTCCCAGCACGCGGACATCTGGGGCGAGATCCGTCTGATCGCCTCCCCGCGCTCGGCCGGCCGCAAGCTGACCGTGCGCGGCGAGGCGGTCGAGGTGGTGGCCCTGTCGGAGGAGGCCTTCGACGGGATCGACGTCGCCATGTTCGACGTACCCGACGAGGTGGCCGCGCACTGGGCGCCCGTCGCCGCAGCCAGGGGCGCGGTCGTGGTCGACAACTCCGGCGCCTTCCGGATGGACCCGGAGGTGCCGCTGGTCGTCCCCGAGGTCAATCCGCACTGCGCCCGGCGCCGGCCGCGCGGGATCATCGCCAACCCGAACTGCACGACCCTGTCCATGATCGTGGCGCTGGGCGCGCTGCACGCCGAGTTCGGGCTGCGTGAGCTGGTCGTCTCCTCGTACCAGGCGGTGAGCGGGGCCGGGCGCGCCGGGGTCGAGACGCTGCGGCAGCAGCTGTCGCTGGTGGCGGGCACCGAACTCGGGACACAGCCCGGTGACGTACGGCGGGCCGTCGGCGACAACACCGGGCCCTTCCCGGAGCCGGTCGCGCTGAACGTCGTACCGTGGGCCGGTTCTCCGCGGGCGGACGGGTGGTCGTCGGAGGAGATGAAGGTGCGGGACGAGTCCCGCAAGATCCTCGGGCTGCCCGGACTGCCCGTCGCTGTCACCTGTGTCCGGGTGCCGGTCGTCACCGTGCACTCGCTGACCGTCCACGCCCGCTTCGAGGGCGAGGTCACCGTCGGCAAGGCGCGCGAGATCCTGGCCACCGCGCCCGGTGTCGTCCTCTTCGACGATCCGGAGGCCGGGGAGTTCCCCACCCCGGCCGATGTCGTGGGCACCGATCCGACCTGGGTGGGCCGGGTGCGGCGGGCGCTCGATGATCCGACCGCGCTCGAACTCTTCGTCTGCGGCGACAACCTCCGCAAGGGGGCGGCCCTGAACACCGCGCAGATCGCGGAACTGGTCGCGGCGGAACTCGCGGGCCGCTGAACCGGCCGAGTTTGTAAGATCGGTCAACGAAATGTGAGCCGGTCGATGGTCCGGACCACTTGCTGCGGACACCCCTCGCGTCCGAAGATTTTCCTCCCCGTCCTGCGCAACCGCGTACAGGGCGGGGAGCGTCTTTGCGAACGCGCTTCAGGGGGCGTGCGGGGATGCGATACGAGATGTGGGGACATCTCGTCCATTCGGGACACAGGGGAAGAGCGGGTAGGCATGAGGGCGTTTGACGCACGGTCGGTTGTGCTGCCTGACATCAGACGGCCGCTTGCGGCACATGACGCAAAAGTGACGCTCGGCGCGTACAACCCTCCCGGGGGGCAGCGGGTCCAACTGGCGTGGCAGAGGTTCTCGACTTCCAAGCGGCGACCCGCGGTACGGCCCTACGGCCCCGCCCGTCGCTCCGGCCCCGCATGCCCGGCGCGTCCGGCGGCATGCCGGTGATCGCGCCCATGCCCGCAGCGCGGCCCGCCCGCATACCCAATCAGCGCGACGGGGCCGAGTACGCCGAGGACACCGCGGCGGCCGGCACCACCGTCGACCATCTCACCGAGACCTACCGCGCGCACTACCGCTCGCTGCTGGGTCTCGCCGCCCTTCTGCTCGACGACACCGCCTCCTGCGAGGACGTCGTCCAGGAGGCCTTCATCCGGGTGCACTCGGCGCGCAAACGTGTCCGGGACCCCGAGAAGACGCTCGCCTATCTGCGCCAGACGGTCGTCAACCTCTCCCGCTCCGCCCTGCGCCGCCGCATCCTCGGACTCAAGCTCCTGTCCAAGCCGATGCCCGACATGGCGAGCGCCGAGGAGGGCGCCTACGACCAGCTGGAGCGCGACTCCCTCATCAAGGCGATGAAGGGCCTGCAGCGCCGCCAGCGCGAGGTCCTCGTCCTGCGCTACTTCGCGGACATGACCGAGGCACAGGTCGCCGAGACGCTCGGCATATCGCTGGGCTCGGTGAAGGCGTACGGCTCCCGCGGGATCGCCGCCCTCCGGATCGCGATGGAGACGCCGGCATGAACCGGGACGCCCAGGGACCCGACTCCCACGACCGCCATGAGCCGTTCGCCTGGCGGGAGCCGACTGGACCGCAAGAGCAAGACCACACGCAATCGCACGCTGGGAACGGAACTGTGAACCACGGCCTCGACGACCAGAACCCCGGCGGGTTCGACTCGGACGAGCAAGCCCTGCGCAGGATGCTGCACCAGGCGGTGCAGACGGTCGAGCCGCGCGACGGCACGCTGGACCACCTGCGGCGGGCCGTGCCCGCCCGACGCGCCCGCAAACGGCAGGCGATGGTCGGCATGGCGGCCGCCGCGCTCTTCATCGGCACCGCCGTGCCGGCCCTCGTGCATGTCTCCAACTCCACCGGCTCCGACGTCAACCCGTCGATGGCGGGGCAGGCCTCCCAGGCCCAGGGCGGGGCGAGCCAGGGAAAAAACGCCGACGGCAGTGAGTCCACTGCCGGCGGCTCCTCCGGACAGTCCCAGGCCACCGACAAGGCCGGCGGCAAGGGGGACGGCAAGGGGAAGAACGGCGGCGCGTCGACGGCCGGCGGCACCGGCACCGACTCCGCGTCCACCCTCGCGGCGGCTCCCGTCTGTACGGCCTCGCAGCTCGGCTCGCCGACCGACACCCTGGGCTCGCCGGACGCCGGCGGCGCGGTGTACGGCACCTTCAGCATCGTCAACGTCTCCTCCACCTCCTGTACGGTCGGCGGCCCCGGCTCCGTGGCCTTCCAGGCGACGGGCGCGGCGGACGCCACCAAGATCAGCGTCAAGCGGCACGCGGCCGGGGACGCGGCGGCCTCGCTGCCCGACCCGTCCACCGAGGTCGCCTCGCTGGTGCTGGCGCCGGGCGCGTCCTACCAGGTCAAGTTCGCCTGGGTGCCCTCGGAGACCTGCCCCACCACCGGTGGCACGACCGGCGGCACGACGGACGGCGGCTCCACCCCCACACCGACGCCCACGCCGGACACCGGCACCACGGGGTCCACGTCCAGCGGCACGGACAGCGGTGTGACCACGCAGATGTTCACCGAGGACGGCGGCACGGCGGACGGCAGCGTGATCGTGTCCCACACCACGGAGGCGGGGTCGCCGACGGTCTCGGCGACGGTGTCCAACGCGTGTGCCGGGGTCGTCTACTACACCGGGGTGCTGGCCGGTTCCTGACCGGACTCGGCCAGCAGCCCCATCTCCGCGTCCCGCGCGAACTCGACCTCGCGGCGCAGCAGTCGGAACCACATGAAGACCACGAAGCCGGCGAAGACGAACCACTCACCGGTGTAGCCGAGGTTCTGGAACGCCTTCAGATCGAGACCGGAGTCGGCCGGTGCCGTAGCCGGCACGGCCGTCATCCCGGCGTCCGCCTTGTCCAAGGTGACCCACGCGTCGTACACGTCGTACGGCACGAGGTTCACCAGCGACGCCGAGCTGATCGCCGCCGTCTGGCCGGCCGGGAGACCGCCCTGGGCGCTCACCCCGTTGTCACCCGGTGTCTCGGACGCCTGCAGCGCGCCGGTGACGGTGACCTCGCCGGCCGGCGCGGCGGGCGCCCTGGCGGCATCCGCCGCGCCGGGCAGCCAGCCCCGCACCACGGGCAGCGCCTCGCCGCCGTCGGTGCGCAGCAGCGTCAGGACGTAGAAGCCGTTCCTGCCGTCGAGCGTGCGGTCCGGCACGAGCAGCTGCTTGCCGTACCGGCCGGTCGCGGTGACCTGCTTGCCGGACGTCCCCTTGTCCACCGGCAGCAGCTCCCGCAGCGGCCGGGCCGCCTCGTGCTTGCTCTCGGCGACCTGCTGGGTCGCGTCCCGATGGTCCTGCACCCGGCCCTCGAAGCGGCTCAGCTGCCATGACCCCATGAAGAGGCAGAACGGGATGGCGAGCAGCACGAAGACGTTGATCCCCCACCAACGGGGCGTCAGCAGAAACCGGTACACGCCATCCACGGTACGGGGCCGCCGCGGCGGGCCGGGCCGCGGGGGTTCAGTACCGCTCGGTGAGATGGTCCCGGCCGGCCGGGGGCTCGTAGGGCTCGGGCCAGAAATCGGTGACGGCGGATATACGGCCCTCCTCGTCCCCGGTGAAGAAGGAGATGCCGTACATCTCCTCCAGCCCGACCTTGAAGTGCACCCAGCTGACCACCTGTCCCGGCTCGGCGACCAGCCGCTCCGTCCGCAGATGCCAGTCGCCGGGGTACTCCCGGTTGAACTGGACGTACCGCACCCGGCCGCTGATGCGCTCGCGGGTCTGCGGGAGCGTGTAGAGGACGTCCTCGGCCAGGGTGTCGGCGAACGTGTCCCAGTCCCGGGCCTCGGCGGCGGCCCAGAACCTCTCGACGGTCCTGCGTAGATCGCTCATGCCGACGAGTCTGCACCCCGCCACTGACAATCGGCCCTGACCTGGAATCTCCCCCGTCCCCGGACTGCCTGGACGTGTGTTCGGTAAATCCCCGGTAGAAGTTATCCACAGGCTGAGGACCTCGCCAGCGCATTGTCCGTGAGGGCGGGCAGTATGGGGTCATGACTGAGAGCAACGGGTCCGCCGCCCCCAAGCGGAACGAAGAGATGCCGGACTGGGAGAAGCGCTTCAGGGCGCCCCGGGTGTCCCTGCCCGACTGGGCCGAGGACGCCCCCGACCGCTCCCTGTTCGTGTCGAACGCGACGGGGACGTACGAGTTGTATGCCTGGGACCGCTCGTCCGGTGAACAGCGGCAGGTGACGGACCGGCCCAACGGCACGACCGACGGCGTGCTCTCCCCGGACGGCGCGTGGATCTGGTGGTTCGACGACAAGGACGGCGACGAGTTCGGCGTCTGGCGCAGACAGCGCTTCGAGGGCGGACCGGACGACCTCGCCGCCCCGGGCCTGGACGCCTCCTACCCCGCGGGCCTTGCCATCGGCCGCGACGGCTCCACGGCGATCGTCGGCCGCTCGACCGACGAGGACGGTACGACGATCCACCTCGTCCGCGCCGGCGAGGACCCGGTGGAGATCTACCGGCACCGCGAGTCGGCCGGCGTCGGAGACCTCTCGCACGACGGCTCCCTGATCGCCGTCGAGCACACCGAGCACGGCGACGCGATGCACTCCGCGCTGCGCGTCCTGCGCCCCGACGGCACCGCGGTCGCCGAACTCGACGACACCAAGGGCGGTACCGAGGAGCTGGGCCTGGAGGTGCTGGGCTTCGCACCGGTCGACGGCGACACCCGGCTGCTCGTCGGCCACCAGCGCCGGGGGCGCTGGGAGCCGCTGGTGTGGGACGTGGCGAGCGGCGCGGAGAGCGACCTCGCCCTCGACCTGCCCGGAGACGTCAGCGCCGAGTGGTACCCGGACGGCACCGGCCTCCTGGTCGTGCACAGCTTCGAGGCCCGCAGCGAACTCTTCCGCTACGACCTCGCGAGCGGCGCGCTGGAGCGGGTGCCGACCCCGCCCGGTTCGGTCTCCGGCGCCACGGCCCGCCCCGACGGCAGCGTGGAGTACCTGTGGTCGTCGGCCGCCGAGCCGTCCGCGGTGCGCTCGACGACCGGAGAGGTCGTCCTGGACCCGCCCGGCCTGAAGTCCCCGGGCTCGGTGCCGGTGGAGGACGTGTGGGTGGAGGGGCCGGGCGGCCGTATCCACGCCCTGGTGCAGAAGCCGGCGGGCGCGAGCGGCCCCCTGCCCACGGTCTTCGACATCCACGGCGGCCCGACCTGGCACGACAGCGACGCCTTCGCGGCCGGCCCCGCCGCCTGGGTCGACCACGGGTACGCGGTGGTCCGCGTCAACTACCGCGGCTCGACGGGATACGGCCGTGCCTGGACGGACGCCCTGAAGCACCGGGTCGGCCTGATCGAGCTGGAGGACATCGAGGCGGTCCGCGCCTGGGCGGTGGACTCGGGCCTGGCCGACCCCGACCGCCTGGTCCTGACCGGCGGTTCCTGGGGCGGCTACCTCACCCTCCTCGGCCTCGGCACCCAGCCGGACGCGTGGACCCTGGGCATCGCGGCGGTTCCGGTCGCCGACTACGTCACGGCGTACCACGACGAGATGGAAGCGCTGAAGGCCATGGACCGCACGCTGCTGGGCGGTACCCCCGAGGAGGTCCCCGACCGCTTCGAGGCGTCCTCGCCGCTGACCTACGTCGACAAGGTCAAGGCCCCGGTCTACATCTCGGCCGGCGTCAACGACCCGCGCTGCCCGATCCGCCAGATCGAGAACTACGTGGAGCGGCTGAAGGACAGAGGCGCCGTCCACGAGGTGTACCGCTACGACGCCGGTCACGGATCGCTGGTGGTGGACGAGCGGATCAAGCAGGTACGGCTGGAACTGGAGTTCGCGGAGCGGCATTTGGGCTGACGACGGTCCGTTCTCGGCGCCCGTTCAGGGCCGATGCGGGGGGCTGGGGGCGGCAGCCCCTCGCAGCGTCTGCTGCGAGGGACGGCGCCCCAGCAGTTCGGCCAGCCCACGCCTCGTCGCGGCCAGGACCACCCGGTCCGTCCCCTTCAACACATAGGAGGAATCCAGGTCCCACACCAACCCCGCCCGCCCCCCGTCCTCGTACGCCTCCTCCGTGGCCGTCTCCTGACGATCCCGCCCGGTCGACCCGGCCGACCCCGCCGCCCCGGCCGACCGGTCCAGCGCCAGCACCCGCCACGCGCCCGCCCGGAACGTCTGCGCGACCGTCTTCCCCTCCAGCTGCGGATGCCCGCCCACATCCACCGCCGCGAACAGCAGCACCCGCCGCTCGACCGGGATCGCCCCCAGGATCTGCCGCCCCATCATCGCCCCGGCGAAGGCGGGAGCCGCCAGATGGGACACACTCCGGGACCGGGTGGACGCCCGCGGATGGGCGGCGCGCAGCGTGCGGTACACGGCGGTCGCGAAGTCGTCGTCGTACAGCCGCAGCACCACCCGTAGATCCGGCCGCACGGCACGGGCGTACAGCACGGCCTCCAGATTCGTCGTGTCGGCGCTGGTCACCGCCAGCAGCGCGTAGGCGCGGTGGATCTTGGCGGCCTCCAGGACACCCTCCTCGGTGACGTCACCGAGGACGACCGGCACCCGCAGCCGTCGGGCGGTGGCCAGCCCTCGGGCGTCGGGGTCGGACTCGACGCACACCACCGGAATGTCCAGTTCCCGCAGCCGGGTCAGCACCCGGGTGCCGATCTTGCCGAGCCCCAGGAGGACCACATGCCCGCCCAGCCCCCGAGGCGGTTTCCGCAGCGCGGACGCGGTGCGGAAGGTGCCGAGCGCTTCGAGCACCGCGGCCAGCAGCACCGGGAGCAGCAGCAACCCGACCAGTCCGGACAGGAGTTGGAGGATCTGGCGGCCGATGGGCTGCCCGATGGCCGGGTCGTCGATCGCGAAGAGGTCCAGCAGCGTCAGATAGAAGGCCTTCAGCGGATGGATGTCCGCCACCGCCGACAGCGCGACGGCCAGCGCGACCACACACGCCACCATGCCCGCCAGCGACCACCGCAGCCGTCGCGAGAACAGCGAGGCGAACGGTACGGCGCCGCGCGCGGGCGGCAGGGCGGGGCCGGTGTAGGAGACCTGTTCCAGCACGACGGTCCCGCGTCCGGTGGCGCCGCGTACCGTCTCCGCGTCGGGGAGCAGCGACGGCCCCTGCTCCTCGGCGAGTTCCGGGTCCACAGTGCCGGGCGGGTCGTTGCTGGAGAGGACCGCGAGGGTGGCGAGGCCCGGCTGGGCCACCTGTCCGGGACGCGGTGTGCGCTCCACCGCGCGCAGCAGCAGCCCGTCGGTCTGCACGACCTTGCTGGTGCCGGCGACGGCGGTGGCCACCAGTGCCGGCGCTGCCGTGTCGGCGTCGGACAGCACGGTCGTGGACGCGTCGAAGCCGTCGCCGCCGCCCGCGGCCAACGTGGCCGCCTGGTCGAGGAGTTCCTCGATGTGCTGGCCCAGGCGGCGGTTGTACAGGCGCAGGACGAGGCGGAGCCGGGGGTTGAGGCGGCGGGCGGTGAGAGCGGCGCGGATGTTGGTCTCGTCGTCGTCATAGACGAGGGCGAGGGCGGCGGCGCGTTCCACACCGGCGTCGGAGAGGACGGCGTCGGTCGCCTCGGCGGCCTCGATGATCTGCTGGGTGCCGACGGGTTCGGCGCCGTTGCCGCCGGCCCGGCCCACGGCCGCGGTCACCCGGTCGAGCAGTGCCGTCGTGGTCGCGCGGGCCCGGCCCACCACCGGGAGGCGGACGTTGCGCTCGGAGGGCGGTACGACGAGGGTGACCTGTTCGCCGTAGACACCGCGCAGTTCGGCGGCGAGACGGTGCGCCAGCCCGTCGTCCCCGCACACGACCATGTGCGCGTACCCCGCCGCACCGTCCGGCTGACCCTGATTCGGAACGCTCCCCACGAGGGGACAGACTGCCTCACCGGGACGGGTGGTTCCAGCAAAGAAACCGTATGGTCCTGAACATCCCCGGGCGGCCCGTCGTACGGACGGGAAGGGACAGCAGCGCCCCGACACAGCGCACCACCGGAGGTACCGAGCCTGTGGCCATCACCAAGCCGGCCCCCACGGGGGCGGACCGCCATGAGCCGGTGCGCACCGCGCCGGGACCGAAGCCCCCCGAGCCCCCTCGGACCGCCCACGAAATTCCGGCCCCACCGAAAGCCACGGACCCACCGGAGACCAGCAACTCGGTGGAGACCAAGGGTTCGGCGGACTCCAAGGAGTCGCGGTCCTCTCTCGTCCTGACCATGGTGCTGCTTCTGCTCGTGCTGCTGCAGGGCCCCATCCGCGGCGCCCTCTCCGCGCCCGTGATGCAGAGCTGGATGACGGTCTTCGTGGCGGTGCTGGTGCAGGCGCTGCCCTTCCTGGTGCTCGGCGTCCTGCTCTCGGCGGCGATCGCGGTGTTCGTGCCGCCGGCGTTCTTCGCGCGCGCCCTGCCCAGCCGGCCCGCCCTCGCGGTGCCGGTCGCCGGGATGGCGGGCGCGATGCTGCCGGGCTGCGAGTGCGCGTCGGTGCCGGTGGCCGGGGCGTTGGTACGCCGGGGCGTGACCCCCGCGGCGGCCCTCGCCTTCCTTCTGTCCGCCCCGGCGATCAACCCGATCGTGCTGACGGCGACCGCGGTGGCCTTCCCCCGCAACCCCGAGATGGTCGTGGGCCGTTTCGTCGCCAGTCTGCTCGTGTCGTGCGTGATGGGCTGGCTGTGGCAGCGCCTCGGCCGCACGGACTGGCTGCGCACACCGGAACGCTCCCACTACGAGGGCCCCAGCAAGGGCGCCGCCTTCTGGAACTCGGTGCGGCACGACGTGATGCACGCGGGCGGTTTCCTGGTGGTGGGCGCGATGGCCGCCGCGACGCTCAAGGCCGTGGCCCCGGCGAGCTGGCTGCGTACGGCGGCGCAGAACCCGCTGGTGGCGATCCTGGCGCTCGCCGTCCTGGCGGTCCTGCTGTCGATCTGCTCGGAGGCGGACGCGTTCGTGGCGGCGTCCCTGACCCAGTTCTCGCTGACGGCCAAGCTGGCGTTCCTGGTGGTGGGCCCGATGATCGACCTCAAGCTGTTCGCGATGCAGGCCGGCACCTTCGGCCGCGGCTTCGCCCTGCGCTTCGCTCCCGCCACCTTCTGCCTCGCCATCGCGGGCGCGGTCCTGACCGGGGCGGTGCTCCTGTGAACCGGCAGGCCCAGGCGGCGATCCTGTTCCTCACCGGCGCGGCCCTGCTGCACGCCGGTTTCACCAACCTCTATCTGCGCTACGTCAAGGCCGGACTGCAGCCGCTGCTGCTGGCCTCCGGCGCGGTACTGATCGTGACGGCACTGACGACGGTCTGGTACGAGTGGCGAGGCCGCAGGAACGCGGATGCCGCGGACCTTGCTCATGGAGGGGGGCATGACCACGGAGGGGCCCAGGACCATGGACAGGCTCAGGATCATGGGGAGGGGCACGTCCACGGGGACGAACACGGGCATGTCCACCGTGAACCCCGTATCTCCTGGCTCCTCGTCCTCCCCCTCCTCGCCCTGATCCTCGTCGCCCCGCCCGCCCTCGGCTCGTACAGCGCGATGCGGACCGGTACGGCCCTGCAGCAGCCGTACGGCTACAACAAGCTGCCGGCCCGCGGTCCCCTCGATCTGAACGTGGTCGACTACGCGACCCGGGCCGTCTACGACCACGGCCGCTCCATAGCGGGCCGTCCGATCAGGATCACCGGCTTCGTCGCCCTCGACCGCGCGGGCGCCCCGTACCTGGTCCGCATGGCGCTCAACTGCTGTGCGGCGGACGCCCAGCCGGTCAAGATCGCGCTCACCGGCAAGATCCCGCCCGTCCTGGAGCCCGACAAGTGGCTTGAGGTCACCGGGACCTACACCGCCCGGCGGACCAAGGACCCGGTCAACAACGGCCCCATCCCGTACTTCCAGGTGACGTCCGCCTCCCCGGTGCCGACGCCGAAGGACCCGTACGACGAGAGCTGGAACAACTGACGCGCCTTTGTACAGTGATGCGCCTTTGTACAGAGCTGTCCACGGCGAGAAACGCCAGGTCACGGAAGTCGGCGCTATGACATCATGACGCCCCATGACGACCGGCCAGACCCCGTTGACCATGCAGGACGCCATCCTCACGCTCCAGAACTACTGGAGCGCCAACGGCTGCATGATCACGCAGCCGTTGAACACGGAGGTCGGCGCGGGTACGGCGAACCCCTCCACGGCCCTCAGGGTGATCGGCCCCGAGCCGTGGAGCGTGGCCTACGTCGAGCCCAGCGTGCGGCCCGACGACTCCCGCTACGGCGAGAACCCGAACCGCCTGCAGACGCACACCCAGTTCCAGGTGATCCTCAAGCCGGACCCGGGCAACCCGCAGGAGCTGTACCTCGGCAGCCTCCGGGCCCTCGGGGTCGACCTGACCGCGCACGACATCCGGTTCGTCGAGGACAACTGGGCCTCGCCCGCGCTCGGCGCCTGGGGCCTGGGCTGGGAGGTGTGGCTGGACGGCATGGAGATCACCCAGTTCACCTACTTCCAGCAGGTCGGCGGCGTCTCCCTGAACCCGGTGTCGGTCGAGATCACCTACGGCCTCGAACGCATCCTGATGAACCTCCAGGGCGTCTCCCACTTCAAGGACATCGTCTACGCGCCCGGCATCACCTACGGCGAGGTGTTCGGCCAGAACGAGTACGAGATGAGCCGCTACTACCTCGACGACGCCGACGTGGACACCAACCACCGGCTCTTCGAGGCGTACGCGGCCGAGGCGCGGCGCCTGCTGGACCTCGAACTCCCGGTCCCGGCCTACCTCTACGTCCTCAAGTGCAGCCACACCTTCAACGTGCTGGACGCGCGCGGAGCGATCAGCACCACCGAGCGCGCCAAGTCGTTCTCCCTGATGCGCGGTCTCACCCATGAGTCGGCCAAGCTGTGGGCACAGCGCCGCACGGACCTCGGCCACCCGCTCGGCGTGACCCCGGACCCGGCCCCGGCGGTGCGGGCCGCGCTGCCGGCCATGTCCCGCCCCGAGACACTGCTGTTCGAGATCGGCCTGGAGGAACTTCCGTACGCCGACGTGGTCACCACTACCGAGGCGGTACGGGAGTCGATCACCGGCAAGCTCGCCGCCACCCGCCTCAAGCACGGGAACATCACCGTGATGGCCACCCCGCGCCGGGTCGTCGTCACGGTCGAGGCGGTGCAACCGCGCGAGGCGGACACCGAGAAGACGGTACGGGGCCCGAAGGCGGCCGCCGCCTACAAGGAGGGCGCTCCGACGCAGGCCCTGCTGGGCTTCGCCCGCAGCCAGGGCGTCCAGCCGGAGGCCGTACGGACCGTCCAGGTCAAGGGCGTCGAGTACGTGGCGGTCACCCGCGAGGAGCCGGGCCGCCCGGCGCCCGAGGTGCTCAGCGACCTGCTCTCGGAGGTGGTCTCCGGGCTGCGGGCCTCCCGCAACATGCGCTGGAGCGACCCGAACCTCTCCTTCTCCCGCCCGGTCCGCTGGCTGCTCGCCCTGCTGGGCCGCACCCCGCTCCCCGTGACGGTCTCCGCGCTCGTCTCCGGCACCACCACCCGCGTCCACCGCACCGCGGCCGACCCGGTGGTCCAGGTGACGACGGCGGAGGGCTACTCCCACTTCCTGCGGATGCACGGCATCGTGCTGGAGCGGGAGGTCCGCCTCGACGCCGTCGTACGCGGCGCGGAACGGCTGGCCGTCGAGGCCGGGGGCCGTATCGACGCCGAGGCCCAGGCCGGGCTGATCGACGAGATCACCGACATCCTGGAGTTCCCGCACCCGGTCCTCGGCTCCTTCGAGGAGCGCTATCTCGATCTGCCCGCGAGCGTCCTGACCACGGTCATGCGCAAGCACCAGCGCTATCTGCCGGTGCTGGCGGCGGACGACCGTCTGATGCCGTACTTCATCACCTTCGCCAACGGCGCCTGCGACGACGACGTGGTGCGGGCGGGCAACGAGGCGGTGCTGCGGGCGCGTTACGAGGACGCGGCCTTCTTCTGGCGGGCCGATCTGAAGGTGGCGCCGGCCGAGTTCCGGGGACGGCTCGACCAGCTGACCTTCGAGGACCGGCTGGGCACGGTGGCGGACCGCGCCACCCGCATCGCGGCACTCGCCCTCGAACTCGCCTCCGCCGCAGGACTGCCGGAGGACACCCTGGCCACCGTCCGCCGGGCCGGTGAACTGGCGAAGTTCGATCTGGCCTCGCAGATGGTCGTCGAGTTCTCCGGGCTCGCGGGGGTGATGGCGGAGGAGTACGCCCGTCGCGCCGGTGAACCGGAGGCGGTGGCCCGCGCGCTGGCCGAGATGGAGATGCCACGGGCTGCGGGCGGCGCGCTGCCCACGTCCGAGGCGGGCGCGATCCTCTCCCTCGCGGACCGGTTCGACCTGGTCACGGGCATGTTCGTGATCGGCGCCGTGCCGACGGGAAGCTCCGACCCGTACGGGGTGCGCAGGGCCGCCATCGGCCTCGTCAACGTTCTGCGCGCGGCGCCCGCGACCGCCGGCCTCGCGGTGACCGACGGCCTGCGCGCGGCGGCCGCCCGCTACGCGGCCCAGGGCATCGAGGTCCCGGCAGAACGCCTCACCGAGGCCGCCGAGCTGATCGCCCGCCGCTATGAGCAGCAGCTGGTGGACGCGGGCCACGAACACCGACTGGTGCAGGCCGTACGGGTGTGGGCGGACCGCCCGGCACAGGGCGACCGCGTCCTGGCGGCGCTCGAACGGCACGTGGACTCCGAGGAGTTCACGGCCCTGGTGGCGGCCCTGCAGCGGGTGGTGCGGATCCTCCCGGAGGAACCGGCGAAGGACGCCGACCGCACCCTCCTCACGGCCCCCGCCGAACTGGCCCTCGCCGAGGCCACCGACTCCGTCCGCCAGACCCTCCAGGGCCAGGAGGACGACCTCACCGCGCTGGTGCAGGCATCCGCCCCGCTGGTCACGGCGATCGACGCGTTCTTCGAGGGCGTACTGGTCATGGACCCGGACCTGGAGGTCCGCGCGGCCAGGCTGACCCTGCTCTCCGACGTGGCCCGACTCGTCAACGACACGCTCCAGTGGAGCGCCCTGTGAAAACGCCACCCGGACCGCTGACCGACGACGGCTGCACGCCCTGCTTTTCAGGGGGCGCGGGGAACTGCGCGACCAGCCCCCACCCACCAGCCCCCACCCACCCGCACTCGCCCAACAACCCCTCACCGCACCCCCGCTACCCCCGCAACCCCAACACCTCTCGCCCCGCGTACCGAGCCTGCGCCCCCAACTCCTCCTCGATCCGCACAAGCTGGTTGTACTTGGCAGTCCGGTCCGCCCGGGACAACGACCCCGTCTTGATCTGCCCACACCCCGTCGCGACGGCGAGATCGGCAATAGTGGTGTCCTCGGTCTCACCGGAACGGTGGGACATGACGACGGTGTACCCGGCACGATGCGCCGTGCCCACGGTCGCCAGCGTCTCCGTCAGGGTGCCGATCTGATTGACCTTCACCAGGACGGAGTTGGCGACGCCGTCGCGGATCCCGGCCCGCAGCAGGGTCTCGTTGGTGCAGAAGACATCGTCACCGGTGAGCTGGCAGCGCCCCCCGAGGCGCCCCGTCAGCTCCCGCCAGCCCTCGTGGTCGTCCTCGGCCATCGGATCCTCGATGGAGGCGACGGGATAACGGTCGACGAGGGCGGCGAGATAGTCGATGTGTTCGGCGGGGGTACGGCGTACTCCCTCGCCCGCGTAGTCGTACACCCCGTCACGGAAGAACTCCGACGTGGCCGGGTCCATGACGAGGGTGATGTCGGTGCCGGGCTTGTACCCGGTCTGCTCGATGGCCCGTACGACGAAGTCCAACGCCTCGTCCGCCGTGCGCAGATCGGGTGCGAAGCCGCCCTCGTCGCCGACGTTCACGCTGTGGCCGGCGGCGAGCAGGTTCCGGCGCAGGGTGTGGAAGACCTCGGACCCCATACGGACGGCCTCGGCGAAGGTGGCCGCGCCGACCGGCGCGATCATGAACTCCTGGAAGTCGAGCGGATTGTCGGCGTGGGCACCGCCGTTGACGATGTTCATCATCGGCACCGGGAGGAGACGGGCGTCGACCCCGCCGACGTAGCGGTACAGGGGGAGGCGGTGCGCTGCAGCGGCGGCCTTGGCGGTGGCGAGGGAGACGCCGAGGAGGGCGTTGGCGCCGAGCCGCGACTTGGTGTCGGTGCCGTCCAGTTCGATCATCGTGCGGTCCACGGTCGCCTGGTCCTCGGCGTCGAGCCCGATCACGGCGTCCGCGATGCTCTCGTTCACGGCGTCGACGGCCCGTCGAACTCCCTTGCCGTGGTAGCGGGTCGGATCGCCGTCCCGCAGTTCGACCGCTTCGCGGGCCCCGGTGGAGGCCCCGGAGGGGACGGCCGCGCGACCGAGCGACCCGTCCCTGAGTTCGACGTCCACCTCGACGGTCGGATTCCCCCGGCTGTCGATGATCTCCCGTGCGACGACCCGGCTGATGACGGTCACGCTGTCACTCCTAAGTTCATTAATGAAACAAAGTGAGTCCCGAAAAGGAACTTACTATGGGCGCATGAGGATGCACAACGCCGACGAGACCTGCGGCATCGCCCAGGCCGCCCTGGTCCTGGGCGACTGGTGGAATGTCCTGGTGCTGCGCGAGATCGCCCGCGGCCATGTCCGCTTCGACGCCCTCGCCTCCGAGATCGGCCTGTCGCGAAAGGTGCTGACCGAGCGCCTGGGCCGCCTGGTCGCGAGCGGAGTCCTGAGCCGCAGCCTCTACCAGCGCCGCCCGGTGCGCTACGAGTACCTGCTGACCGACGCGGGGGTGGCCCTGTTGCCTTTGCTGGTCGCGATGCAGGACTGGGGCGACCGTTGGCTGCTGGGGGACGGCACCCTGACGGCAACGGCGGAGGCGGACGGAGCGGAACACGCCCGGGTGCACAGCCTGGTGGGCAACCGCCTGCCTTCCGACCTCGAACTCCCGGGCCCCGAAGGCAAGTCACTGCCGATCGCCCCACCGGAGTCGACCGCCACGGTCCTCTTCACCTACCCCGGCACGGGAGTCGAGTGGGGCCCGATCCCGGGAGCGGCGGGCTGCACCCTGGAACACCGCCTCTTCACGGACGCCTGGCCGGACTTCCGCCGAGCAGGCGTGGCGCTACGCGGCGTCAGCACCCAACTCCCGTACGAACAGGCGGAGTTCATCCAGGCCGAGAACATCCCCTACCCCCTCCTCTCCGACACCACCCACAAACTGACCGCCGCCCTGAGGCTCCCCACGTTCCGCGCCGCGGACCGCCTCCGCCACAAACGCCTGATCCTGATCATCGACGCCACCCAGACAGTCCGCCACGCGCTGTTCCCGATCGAGGACATACGGAGGGCGGTGGAGGAGAGCCTCCGCCTGGCATCCGAGGCATGAGATCGCGTATGCGAAACACCTCAGGGATCTGACGCCGCGCTCGTTCGGGAAGTAGCGGCCCGCGCCCCAGCCATACGATCCGCTCATCCGCTCATCCGTAGAACGGTTGGCGAGACGGCGGGGGCCAGGAACGTGGGCGGCATTTCTCGCCTGCGGCGGCGGCTCCGGTGCCCGGCGCCGGTTGGCATACGGAGTCGGAGTCGGGCACCCTGTCGGTTGGCAGGGAGACCCCGGTGCTTGAAGCTATGCGGGAGCAGCCGGTCCGGGTGATGGCTGTGCTCCAGGTAGAAGTGCCCCGTCGCAATGTCCGACGTGACGGGGTCGGCTCCGGCCCCGATGCGGGTGACCAGTGCGAACTGCCCGTCATTTGACGGAGACCATCGGAGCGTGTCGATCGTTGGAAGTCGGCTCCCCAATTGCTCCCGAAGCGGGGCCCGCAACACAGGTCAGGCCCGGCGCTGATCTCTCAGCGCCGGGCCTGACCCGTGTTACGACTGTCGGGGTGGCGGGATTTGAACCCACGACCTCTTCGTCCCGAACGAAGCGCGCTGCCAAGCTGCGCTACACCCCGATGTCGCTGCGCTTCACAGTCCGTATGGCCTGCTTGTCGTGGCGACGTCGTTTACTTTAGCCCACCGGTGGCTGTAGACGAAATCCGGTTTTCGCGCGGTGATGGACGCGGTGGCGGACGGGGTTCGGGCGGGCGTGGTCGATGGCGATCAGGAGGACCGCGAGGGCGTAGAAGGCGAGGCCGAGGAGGAGGGCGTTGCCCAGAACGCTCTTGTAGCCGTGCAGGTCGACGTCCAGGAAGGGGTAGAGGTAGCGCCCCGGCGTGCCGGGGACGATCAGTTCGCCTCGGACGAAGGAGAACGCCAGGTAGGCCAGGGGATAGAGCAGCCACGGCGCCGCCTGGCGGAGGTGCAGGCGACCGGGGGCCGTCAGGAGCAGCCAGTCCAGCGCCGCCGCGATCGGCACCGCCGTGTGCAGCACCTGGTTGGTGACCCAGTGCCAGCCGGTCGGCGGGGTCGTCCCACCGGTCATGGAGAACGGCGTGGACGCCTTGGCCAGCAGCAGGTGGTACACCAGGGCCGTGATCGTGATGTAGAGGAGCGTCGCGCCGGTCAGTGTCGAGGAGAGGGGGCGCCGGGCCGTCCACGCCCGGCGTGCCGACGCCGCGAAGACCAGCGCCAGCAGCACGTTGCTCTGGATCGTGAAGTAGCTCAGCACCCGTACCGGGCTGCCCAGCAGCAGATCGATCGTCACCGCCCCTGCCGCCGCCAGGGCGACCAGCAGGCGGAAGATCGCGGTCAGGGGGCGTCGTACGGGGGCCACCACCGCCGTGGCGGGGACGGGAGAGGGCAGCAGCGCGGGCACGCCCGGGACCGCGGGGAGGTCCGGGATGTCCCTGGGTATCGGGGCGGTCATGACCCCAAGGTAGACATAGGGGGCATATCGGGCGAGGCGGGCGAGCCGTGCGGGTTAATCGTGGGGGCGACCCGTGCGGGTTGATCGTGCGGTTCTGTGGCCCCACGGCTAGAGCGGACACCCCGGCAACGCTCGGCATCCGGCATGCAGCGCAAACGACCCGCCCCCGCGCCCCACGACTACGGTCATCGCGTGCGCCGGCGCTCGCGGCTACGGTCGTCGCCGCCCCCTATTGCCGGGCCTGGGCCTACTCCCCGCCCCTCACTTCCCCCGCCCCACCAACGTCAACAACGTCACCTCAGGCGGACAGGCGAACCGCACCGGTGTGAAGCGGTTCGTGCCGCAGCCCGCTGATACGTGGAGGTACGACGTCCGACCCTCCGCCGTGTGCCGTGACAGCCCCTTCACCCTTTCCGTGTCCAGGTCGCAGTTGGTGACCAGAGCGCCGTAGAAAGGGATGCAGAGCTGGCCGCCGTGGGTGTGGCCGGCGAGGATCAGGGGGTAGCCGTCGGCCGCGTACGAGTCCAGGACGCGTAGATACGGCGCGTGCACGACCCCCATCGAGAAGTCCGACGATCCGGACGGACCACCCGCCACCTCGTGGTACCGGTCGCGCTTGATGTGCGGGTCGTCCAGGCCGGTCAGCTCCACCGACGCGCCCTCGATCTTCAGCGTGCCCCGCGTGTTCGTCAGGTTGAGCCAGCCCGCCGCGTCGAAGCCGTCCCGCAGGTCCTCCCACGGGTTGTGGATCGCGCCGACGACCGGCGGGTTGCCGTTCAGACCATGGCGGCCGACGGCCTTCTCCACCAGGTAGCGGGCCGGGTTGCGGAACCGGGGGCCGTAGTAGTCGTTCGAGCCGAAGACATACGCGCCGGGGAACTCCATCAGCGGGCCCAGCGCGTCCAGGACCTCCGGAACGCCCTCGGGGTCGGACAGGTTGTCGCCCGTGTTGATCACGAAGTCGGGGCGCAGCCCGGCCAGCGAGCGCAGCCAGCGCTGCTTCTTGCGCTGGCCGCTCACCATGTGGATGTCGGAGACCTGCAGGACACGCAGCGGGCGCATCCCGTCGGGGAGGACGGGGACCGTCACCCGTCGCAGCCGGAAGGAACGGGCCTCGAAACCCGCCGCGTAAGCCACACCGGCGGCGCCGGCCGCCGCGATCCCCAGAGGTACTCCGTATCGAGCGCGCATACTTCCATCGTGTCAGACCGGACAGGGCCCCCGAGCCCCACGGTCCCTCAAAACAGGGGCAGGGGCCTCTGCCACACCACCCCTCAGGTCCCGCCCGTAAATCGGCGGGCATCGGCCCATCCGCACCTGCGACAATCAAACCCATGACCACCACGCTCAAGTCGAAGCTGCAGGAAGACCTCAACGCCGCGATCAAGGAGCGCAACGAGCTCCGCTCCTCGACGCTCCGGCTGACGCTCGCCGCGATCACCAAGGAGGAGGTCGCGGGCAAGACGAAGCGCGAACTCTCCGACGACGAGGTGCTCACGGTGATCGGCAAGGAGGCGAAGAAGCGTCGCGAGGCGGCTGACGCCTTCGCGCAGGGTGGTCGCGCCGAGAGCGCCGAGCGGGAGAAGGCGGAGGGCGAGGTGCTCGCCGAGTACCTGCCCAAGCAGCTGAGCGACGAGGAGCTGGGCGGGATCGTCGCCGCCGCCGTCGAGGAGGCGAAGGCCGCGGGTGCCGAGGGGCCGCGGGCCATGGGCGCCGTCATGAAGATCGTGAACCCGAAGGTGGCCGGCCTGGCCGAGGGCGGGCGTGTCGCCGCCGCGGTGAAGAAGCAGTTGGCCGACTGAGGGACTACTACGCCGACTGCTCGGCCAATACGGCAACTGGTCGGCCGTACGGCAACTGATCGGCCATACGGCAACTGATCAGCTATACGACGACTGTGACACAGCCGTACGGCAACCGGGCCCGCTCTCAGGCCGACATTCGCACCCCGCCCCGGCTCCCTCGAGCACCCTCCGCCCCGCCCCTTCCCTCAAGCCCCGTCGCCGCCACCGCCGTACAAGACTCGCCCGCCCCATGCGCCACGACGCGGACCTGTCCTCGCTTGGCCGCCGTCGTCGGGAGGCCGACCGTGAAGCAGCGGTCGGCCATGGTCTGGGCGGGGCCGAGGAGGGAGGCGGAGCGCCGGTAGAGGCGGGAGAAGCGGACGACGGCCCGCGTACGGCTGTCCGCCTCGCGGAGCCCGAACAACAGGCCGTTGCCGTGCCCGTTGCCCGTCTCCGTCGCGAGGACCTGCTCCACGTCCTCGCGTGACAGTGTGCCGTCCGCATCAGGTCCGCTCGTGCCGGAGGGCGACTAGCCCCTGCGGCCGCCGTTCCCGTTGCCGTTCCCGTTGCTCGTGCCCTGGAACAGGTTGTCCGGGAAGGAGAAGGTGGGGGACGGGAAGCCGGTGCCGGCCGTGTCGTTGCCGCCGTTGGTCAGGCCGCCGTCGGTGTTGCCGTTGTTGCCGCCGTTGTTGCCGTCGTCGTTGCCGTTCCCCTTGCCCTTGTTGCCGTCGGGGATGTTGACGAGGTTGAACTGCTCCACCGGCCTGCCGTCGAGGGCGCCGGTCATCATGTCGCGCCAGATCGGGCCCGGGACCTGACCGCCGTAGACCTTCTCGTTCCAGACGCCGCCGATGCTGATGTTCTTCATCTGGCGCTTGTGGGACGGGTCGCCGACCCAGACAGCGCCCGCCATGTTCGGGGTGAAGCCGACGAACCAGGCGGCGTAGCGGTTGTCCGTGGTACCGGTCTTACCGGCGCTCGGGCGGTCGCTGAGGCCGGCCTGCTGACCGGTACCGTCCTCGACCACGCCCTTGAGCAGCGTCGTCACGGTGTCGGCGGTCTTCTCCGACATCGCGCGCGAGCAGGTCGACTTCGGGACTTCCAGGGACTTCGTCTTGTCGCCGATCCGCTGGCTGATGGACTCGATGGCGACCGGCGTGCAGTACATGCCGCGCGAGGCGAAGGTCGCGTACGCGTTCGCCATCGTCAGCGGTGACATCTCCTGGGTGCCGAGCGCGATGGAGGGCGCCTGCCGCATCTTCGCGCCGTCCGCGCGCTCCACGCCCATCTTCTTGGCCATCTCGATGACCGGGCAGATACCGATGTCGCTGATCAGCTGCACGTAGTAGGTGTTGACCGACTTCGCCGTCGCCTGCTTCATGCTGTACGGCCCGTGCTCCGACTCGCTCTCGTTCGTGAGCTCGGTCGGCTTGTACGGGTCGTCCCGCCACTGCTTGCCGTCACAGATGGAGACCGGGCTCGGGTAGTTCATCTTGTACGGCGAGGAGTACGACTGGGTCGCCGGTGTGCCGCCCTCGATGGCGGCCGCGGCCACGATCGGCTTGAACGTCGAACCGGGCTGGTAGCCCGCGCCGCCGCCCGAGGCCTGGTTCACCGACAGGTTGATCTGCGTCTCGTGCTTCCCGAAGCCGTACGGCCGCGACTGGCCCATCGCGAGGATCTTGCCGGTGCCGGGCTCGACGATGGTCGCGGCCGTGGCCACGGCGTCGGTCTTGTAGACGTGCTCCTTGATCGACGCCTGGACCGACTTCTGGGACTGCGGGTCGAGGGTGGTACGGATCGTCAGACCGCCCTGGTTCCAGACCTTGGCCCGAGCCTCCCTGGTCTTGCCGAAGATCGGGTCGGTGAGGAAGACCTCGCGGACGTAGTCGCAGAAGAACCCGGCGCCCTTCACGGCGGTGATGCAGCCGTTCTTCGGCTGGCTCGGGTTCAGGCCCAGCGGTGTCTTCTTGGCCGTGTCGGCCTCCGCCTGGGAGATGTCGCCGAGGTCCGCCATGCGCTGCAGCACGACGTTACGGCGCTTGGTGGCCTCCGTGGCGTCGTTGACCGGGTCGTAGCGGCTCGGGGACTGGACGATGCCCGCCAGCAGGGCCGCCTGCTGGACGTTGAGGTCCTTGGCGTGCTTGGAGAAGTAGCGCTGGGAGGCGGCCTCGACACCGTAGGCCTGCTCGCCGAAGAACGTGATGTTCAGGTAGTTCTCGAGGATCTTCTTCTTGCCGAGCTCTTCCTCGAGCTGGATCGCGTACTTCAGCTCCTTGATCTTGCGGCCGATCGTCTGCTGGGTGGCCTCGGCGACCTTCGTCGGGTCGTCGCCGGCCTCCTCGATCGCGACGTTCTTCACGAGCTGCTGGGTGAGCGTGGAGGCGCCCTGGGACACCCCGCCGCTCTGCGCGTTCTTGTTGAGGGCGCGCAGGACGCCCTTCAGGTCGATCGCGCCGTGCTTGTAGAAGCGCGCGTCCTCGATCGCGACGATCGCCTTCTGCATGTACGGCGACATGTCCTTGAGGGGGACGACCGTACGGTCGCGCGAGTACACCGTTGCGATCTGGCCGCCGTCGGCGTCGAGGATGGTGGTGCGCTGGCTCAGCGGCGGCGTCTTGAGGTTGGCCGGGAGCTCGTCGAAGCTCTCCACCGACCCCTTGGCCGCCAGGCCGAGCGCGCCGAAGGCGGGCAGCGCGATCCCGGCCATGACGGCACCGGCGAGCACACTGACACCGAGGAACTTGGCGGCCTGCTGAGTTGAGGACAGACCACCGCCCGAGCGCTTCTTTGGCATGAGGGCAGCCTACGTTCTCAATCGCCGGACACGCGTATATGCCTTGGCCTAAGCTGCTCTCAACTGTCACAGCAGTAGGACCACGTATCAATACGTCCGGCGACCCCGAATCGTTCCGGAGGTTCCCCGATTTTTTTGAGGGGGACGTGTCCGAATCCGCCTTGTGTGTCGGGTGGTGTCCGTTGTGACTCCATGGAACTGTCCCGGTTTGCCGGGAAAGTCACGCATGTCGCCAGCTCACTCCCCCGGGTGATCTGCCGCTTACGCATAGTCCGTTCGGGCCATTCAAGATTGGGCCCGCTGGGGGTGTTGCGCTGTGCCCACCTTCCGTAACGTCCTCAACTGGCGGCGGTGAATATGCCGCTGCCGCCGTGGGGGAGCCTCGATTCGGGAGAGGACGGCGCCGGTATGGGCTGGGTAACCGACTGGAGTGCGCAGGCCGCCTGCCGCACTACCGATCCGGATGAACTGTTCGTTCAGGGAGCAGCGCAGAACAGGGCCAAGGCGGTGTGCACCGGATGTCCGGTACGCACCGAATGCCTGGCTGACGCGCTGGACAATCGCGTCGAGTTCGGCGTGTGGGGAGGCATGACGGAGCGGGAGCGCCGCGCACTGCTGCGCAGGCGGCCCACCGTGACCTCCTGGCGCCGGCTCCTTGAGACGGCTCGGGTGGAATACGAACGCGGCGTGGGCATCCTGCCGCTCGACGACGACGAGGTGTACGAGAACTACGCGGCGGTGAGCTGAGGGCACCCCTCGGCTCAGTCGACGACGGATTCGGGCAGCTCCGGCCGGTTGGCCGCGAGCCGGTCACCGATGTTCCGCAGCCCCGCGAGGTCGTGCACATCACCGGGCAGCGCGGCTACTTCGGCCACCGCCACCTCGGGGTGGAGCGCGGTGAAGCGGTCACGCGTGCGCTGCTCGCGCGAGAGCAGCCGCATACGTTCGGCGTGCAGCCTCAACAGGCCTGCCGTGAGCCGGTCCACGCCCTGGTCCTCGGCGTCCGGACCGGGGGAGTTGGTCTCGGACGCGGCGGACGCGGTGGGCCGGGGGGCGTCGGTATCGGCGGGCTCTGCGGGCCCGGATGCGGGAGATTCTGAACTGCCGTACGTGTCGGGAGAGTTACGAAGTCCAGCTTTCCCGCCGTCCTGATCGACAATGCGGGGCTCCACAAGATTTTCCGCGGCGGCGAGCGCACGCTCGGCCGACAGCTGGTCGGCGCCGCTGCCGTGGACCCGGTTGAGCACCAGTCCGGCGAGCGGCATGTCCTCGGCCGCGAGCCGCTCCACGAAGTACGCGGCCTCCCTGAGTGCGTCCCGCTCCGGCGCCGCGACCACCAGGAACGCCGTCCCGGGCGCCTGCAGCAGCTTGTACGTGGCGTCCGCGCGGGTGCGGAAGCCGCCGAAGGTGGTGTCCATCGCGGCCACGAACGTCTGGACGTCCTTGAGGAGCTGGCCGCCCAGCAGCTTGCCGAGAGTGCCGGTCATCATCGACATCCCGACGTTCAGGAACTTCATTCCGGCCCGGCCGCCGAGCTTGGCCGGCGCCGTCAGCAGCCGGATCAGCCGGCCGTCGAGGAACGAGCCGAGCCGCTTGGGCGCGTCAAGGAAGTCCAGCGCCGAGCGGGAGGGCGGGGTGTCCACGACGATCAGGTCCCACTCGTCCCGCGCGCGCAGCTGGCCCAGCTTCTCCATCGCCATGTACTCCTGCGTGCCGGCGAAGCCCGCGGAGAGCGACTGGTAGAAGGGGTTCGACAGGATGGCGGCCGCCCGCTCGCGGTCCGCGTGCGCCTCGACGATCTCGTCGAAGGTGCGCTTCATGTCGAGCATCATGGCGTGCAGTTCGCCGTCGCCCTCGACGTCCTTCACCCGGCGCGGGGTGTTGTCCAGCGAGTCGATGCCCATGGACTGGGCGAGCCGGCGGGCCGGGTCGATGGTCAGGACGACCACCTTGCGCCCGCGCTCGGCGGCCCTGAGCCCGAGCGCCGCCGCCGTGGTGGTCTTGCCCACACCGCCCGAGCCGCAGCACACCACGATCCGGGTCCCCGGGTCGTCGATCAACGGGTCGACGTCGAGCACGCGTGCGGAGGACAGGCCGTGCTGCGCACGGTCCGGGTTCGGGCTCATGACATCCCCTGCTTCCGCAGCTCCGTGGCCAGCTCGTACAGGCCCGCCAGGTCCATGCCCTCGGCGAGCAGCGGCAGTTCGTGCAGCGGCAGGTCCAACCCGCCGAGCACCGAGCGCTGTTCCTGCTCCAGCGCGTACCGCTCGGCGTACTCCTCGGCCTGCCTCAGCAGCGGGTCCACCAGCTTCTCGGCGTTGCCGCCCCGCCGCGCCCCGCCCAGCCCCGCCGCCGACAGTGCCTTCGCGACGGAGGAACGCGGCACGTCCCCTACGAGTTCCAGGTCCGCCCCGTCCAACACCTCGGGACGCACCATGTTGACGATGATCCGTCCCACCGGCAGCTTCGCGGCGCGCAGTTCGGCGATGCCGTCGGCGGTCTCCTGGACCGGCATCTCCTCGAGCAGCGTCACCAGGTGCACGGCCGTCTCGGCCGACTTCAGCACCCGCATCACGGCCTGTGCCTGATTGTGTATCGGCCCTATCTTCGCGAGGCCGGCCACCTCGTCGTTGACGTTCAGGAAGCGGGTGATACGGCCCGTCGGCGGGGCGTCCATCACGACGTAGTCGTAGGCGAACCGTCCGCTCTTCTCCTTCCTGCGTACCGCCTCGCACGCCTTGCCGGTCAGCAGGACGTCCCTGAGGCCCGGCGCGACGGTGGTGGCGAAGTCGATCGCGCCGAGTTTCTTCAGGGCTCTGCCGGCGCCCCCGAGCTTGTAGAACATCTGGAGGTAGTCCAGAAGGGCCAGTTCGGGGTCGATGGCGAGGGCGTACACCTCCCCGCCCCCTGGAGCGACGGCGATCTTCCGCTCCTCGTAGGGCAGCGCTTCCGTTTCGAAGAGCTGCGCGATGCCCTGGCGCCCCTCGACCTCGACGAGAAGCGTCCGCTTCCCCTCGGTCGCGAGGGCCAGCGCGAGGGCGGCGGCGACCGTGGTCTTTCCGGTCCCGCCCTTGCCGCTGACGACCTGGAGCCTGCTCACGTCTTCGAGCCTAACCAGTCCCTGTGCCGATCACGCGGCAGCCTGTGGACAACTCGGCCACGGAACGTGCGCGACCAGGGGCTAGAGTCGGCCACATGACCAAGAAGTGGGAATACGCGACCGTGCCGCTGCTCGTCCACGCGACGAAGCAGATCCTGGACACCTGGGGCGAGGACGGCTGGGAGCTCGTCCAGGTCGTGCCCGGGCCGAACAACCCCGAGCAGCTGGTGGCCTACCTGAAGCGGGAGAAGCCGTAATGGGCGCGGTCGAGGCGAAGCTCGCCGAACTCGGCCTGACCCTGCCGGAGGTCGTGCCGCCGCTGGCCGCCTACCAGCCGGCCGTGCGGACGGGTTCCTACGTGTACACCTCCGGCCAGCTCCCCATGGTGGACGGCAAGCTGCCCGTCACCGGCAAGGTCGGCGCCGAGGTCACCGCGGAGGAGGCCAAGGACCTGGCCCGCACCTGTGCGCTGAACGCCCTGGCCGCCGTGAAGTCCGTCACCGGTGACCTGGACCGCATCGCGCGCGTGGTGAAGGTCGTCGGCTTCGTCGCCTCCGCCGTGGACTTCACCGGTCAGCCCGGAGTGGTCAACGGCGCGAGCGAGCTGCTCGGCGCGGTCCTCGGCGACAAGGGCGTGCACGCGCGCAGCGCCGTCGGCGTGGCGGTGCTGCCCCTGGACGCGCCCGTCGAGGTGGAGATCCAGGTGGAGCTGACCGAGGCGTAGTCCCTGGTACGGCCACCGGGCAGTACGGCCACCGGGCACCTCTCGAACATTCGCGCACCACGGGATAGCCTCCGCCCATGGCGAATGGGCAGTGGTTTCCGCAGGACTGGCCGGAACGCATCCGTGCGCTGGCGGAGGGCACCCTCACTCCGGTCGCCCCCCGGCGCGCGGCCACCGTCATGCTCCTGAAGGACACCGACTCCGGTCCCTTCGTCCACATGCTGCGCAGACGCGCCTCCATGGCCTTCGCCGGAGGCGCGTACGCGTATCCGGGCGGTGGCGTGGACCCCCGCGACGACGAGCACCACATCCGCTGGGCGGGCCCCACGCGCGCGTGGTGGGCCGAGCGGCTGGGTGTCGACGAGCGGGAGGCCCAGGCGATCGTCTGCGCGGCCGTACGGGAGACGTACGAGGAGGCGGGCGTCCTGCTCGCCGGTTCCTCCGCCGACTCCGTGGTCGACGACACCACGGGCGAGGACTGGGAGGCGGACCGGGCGGCCGTCGCCGCCCGGGAGCTCTCCTTCGCCGAGTTCCTCGACCGCAGGGGCCTGGTCCTGCGGTCGGACCTGCTGGGCGCCTGGACCCGCTGGATCACCCCGGAGTTCGAGTCGCGCCGCTACGACACCTGGTTCTTCGTCGCCGCCCTTCCGCACGGCCAGCGCACCCGCAACGCCTCCACGGAGGCCGACCGCACGGTGTGGATCCGCCCCCAGGAGGCCGCCGACGGCTATGACAAGGGCGAATTGACGATGATGCCGCCCACGATCGCCACGCTGCGTCAGCTGGCCGCGTACGCCACCGCCGGGGAGGCGCTCGCCGCCGCCCCCGGCCGCGACATGACCCCCGTACTGGCGCGGGCCCGCCTGGAGGACGGCCGGATCGTGCTGACCTGGCCGGGCCACGACGAGTTCACCAAACACATCCCGACCGATGCCGCGACCGCCCCTCCGACCGACGCCCCGACCGCCCCTCCGACCGGTGGAGCCTCCGCATGACCGACGCAGCAGCTCTCCCAGGCCGCCCGAGGGGCGGGGTTCTCACGGGCCCCGCCACCCCCCGGGCCGTCAACGTCCTGGCGCCCAACGCCTCGGTGATGACGCTCGACGGCACCAACACCTGGATCCTCGCCGAGCCGGACTCCGGCCTGGCGGTCGTGGTCGACCCCGGTCCGCTGGACGAGGGGCATCTGCGCACTGTCGTCGACACGGCCGAGAAGGCCGGCAGGCGTATCGCCCTCACCCTCCTCACCCACGGCCACCCGGACCACGCGGAGGGTGCCGCCCGCTTCGCCGAGCTGACGGCGACCAAGGTGCGGGCCCTGGACCCGGCGCTGCGGCTCGGCGACGAGGGCCTGGGCGCGGGCGACGTGGTCACGGTCGGCGGCCTGGAGCTGAGGGCGGTCCCGACACCGGGGCACACCTCGGACTCCCTGTGCTTCCATCTCCCGGCCGATCAGGCCGTTCTGACCGGCGACACCGTCCTCGGCCGCGGCACGACGGTCGTGGCGCATCCCGACGGCCGCCTGGGCGACTATCTGGACTCGCTACGACGGCTGCGCTCGCTGACCGTCGACGACGGCGTGCATACGGTGCTCCCCGGCCACGGCCCCGTCCTGGAGGACGCCCAGGGCGCCGTCGAGTTCTACCTCGCCCACCGCGCCCACCGCCTGGCCCAGGTCGAGACGGCGGTCGAGGACGGCCACCGCACCCCGTCCCAGGTCGTCGCCCACGTGTACGCGGACGTGGACCGCGCCCTGTGGCCGGCGGCGGAGCTGTCGGTACGGGCACAACTGGACTACCTGGAGGAGCACGGCCTGATCTAGCCCTTCCGGTCGGCCCTGGCCCTGGCGCTTCTCCGGGGTCTACCGCTCGGGCCTGGGGGCCTTCACGCCGTGCACGCGCGCGTACTCGTCGGCGAGCCACGGCCCGAGGTCCTCGACGTAGGAACGCAGCACGGCGGCGTCACCGGTCGGCTCGTAGCCCCGTACGGCCGCCGCGCTCATCTGTTCGGCCCGCTGCGGGTAGTACGCGCCGAACGCCTCCGCCATCTCCGCCAGGTCACTGGTCCAGCCGTTCCAGCGGGGCATGACCAGGGTGAACCCGGTGCGCACGAGATGCCGGGACATGAACCGCACCATCGGCCGCCGGGCCGCGTCGCCGTCCTCGGCCCCGGCGATCCGTTCCCGCCAGCGGGGCAGCAGCAGGGCGAGGTCCCCGTTGGTCTCGCGGGCCAGCCGCGTGTCGGGCCGGTAGCGGGGCAGGTACTCGGCGAGGTCCTCCCCGAGCAACGGCGTGCACAGACAGGCGACGAACCATCCGAGGTCGTACGTCTCGATGTCGCTCAGCAGCCGGTCCCGCCCGTACAGCAGCGTGCCGACCCCGTCGATCTGCGGGAACAGCTTGTCGAGCGCCTCCTCGAACGCGCGTACGCCCTCCCGGTCCGCGTCGCTCGGCTCCTCGTACAGGGCGACGAGCAGATCGAGATCGCTCCGCCCCACGCGCGCGGTGCCCCGCGGAACCGACCCGTACAGGTACGCGCTGTGCAGCCGCGCGCCGAAGAGACCGAGCACCTGGTCACGGGCGGCGGCGACGACGGGGCGGAAGGCGTGCGGGACGCGGCCCAGAGAGCCTTCGCGCTCGAGGTAGCCCTGGGGGTCGAGACCTTTGGAAGGCACGCTTTCGGACATGGCTCAACTACAGCAGCGGAGCTCCGGGAACGACGTCAGCGCGAGCGCTTGGCCAGTCGTTCGACGTCCAGAAGGATGACGGCCCGTGCCTCCAGGCGGAGCCATCCCCGCTGCGCGAAGTCGGCCAGCGCCTTGTTGACCGTCTCGCGTGAGGCGCCGACCAGCTGGGCCAGCTCCTCCTGCGTGAGGTCGTGGACGACGTGGATGCCCTCCTCGGACTGCACGCCGAAGCGGCGGGACAGGTCCAGCAGGGCGCGGGCGACCCGGCCGGGGACGTCCGAGAAGACCAGGTCGGACATCTGGTCGTTGGTCTTGCGCAGGCGTCGTGCGACGGCGCGCAGCAGGGCGCCGGCGACCTCGGGGCGGACGTTCAGCCAGGGCTGGAGGTCGCCGTGGCCGAGGCCCAGCAGCTTGACCTCGGTCAGCGCCGTGGCCGTGGCCGTACGCGGGCCGGGGTCGAAGAGCGACAGCTCGCCGATCAGCTCACCGGGGCCGACGACGGCGAGCATGTTCTCGCGCCCGTCGGGCGAGGTCCGGTGCAGCTTGACCTTGCCCTCGGTGACGACGTACAGCCGGTCACCGGGGTCGCCCTCGTGGAACAGCGAGTCGCCGCGCGCGAGGGTCACCTCACTCATGGAGGCGCGGAGCTCCGCGGCCTGCTCGTCGTCGAGCGCCGCGAAGAGCGGGTTCCGCCGCAGAACGTCGTCCACGAGTTCTCTCCTTGTCGACCTGCTCAGGGGATCTTGCTTCCCCTTCGTACCAGGGGACCGTGCTCCCCATTTTGCCGGACGGTCCAAACAGTGTGATCTGTCACAAGGATGCCGCACACATGTCCCGAGGTAAGCGGCAGGGGTCCAATTGGGGGCTGATCTTCTGGGTCCGGGGCGGATGTCAGTGGGGGGCTTTAGGCTGGCCGGGTGTCCAAATCGCCGGTGAGAGCACAGGCCAAGGGGGCTGGGCGGGTGGTTGTACGTCGTGATTCCGCTGTGGGCGAACAAGACTCCGGTGGCGGAAAGAAACCGGCAAAAACGACAAAAGGCGATGCGGTGAAGAAGGCCGTGACGAAGAAGGCGGCTGTGAAAAAGACGGCCGCCGTCAAAAAGGCGGTGGCCGCTCCGAAGAAGGCCACGGCGGCCGTGAAGGGCGCCTCCGCCGCGAAGGCCGTCGCCGCGCCGCCGAAGGGCGAGTCGCGGACCGCTCTCGTGCGCCGCGCCCGCCGTATCAACCGCGAACTCGCCGAGGTCTTCCCTTACGCGCACCCCGAGTTGGACTTCGAGAACCCCTTCCAGCTGGTTGTCGCCACGGTCCTGTCCGCCCAGACCACCGACCTCAGGGTCAACCAGACGACACCTTCCCTGTTCGCCAAGTACCCCACCCCCGAGGACCTCGCCGCGGCCAACCCGGAGGAGGTCGAGGAGATCCTCCGGCCGACCGGTTTCTTCCGGGCCAAGACCAAGTCGGTGATAGGGCTGTCGAAGGCGCTGGTGGAGCTGTTCGACGGTGAGGTGCCCGGCAGGCTGGAGGACCTCGTCAAGCTGCCCGGCGTCGGCCGCAAGACCGCGTTCGTGGTGCTCGGCAACGCGTTCGGGCGCCCCGGCATCACCGTGGACACGCACTTCCAGCGGCTCGTGCGGCGCTGGCAGTGGACCGCCGAGACGGACCCGGACAAGATCGAGGCGGCCGTGGGAGCGCTCTTCCCCAAGAGCGACTGGACGGACCTCTCGCACCATGTGATCTGGCACGGCCGCCGCATCTGCCACGCTCGCAAGCCGGCATGCGGCGCCTGCCCCATCGCGCCCCTCTGCCCGGCGTACGGCGAGGGCGAGACGGACCCGGAGAAGGCGAGGAAACTCCTCAAGTACGAGAAGGGCGGCTTCCCGGGCCAACGCCTCAACCCGCCCCAGGCCTACCTGGACGCGGGCGGCAGGCCGGCACCCCCGCTGGGGTCCGGATGACGGAGAGACAACGGAGCCCACGGGGGGCGTGGACGCGCCGGGTGTCGCGGGGGATCCGGGTGACCGGGGCGAGGCCCGGCGCCGCCGGGTGTGTTCCGGGAGCGGGCGGGGGTGTGCGGGTTCGCTGTCGGGCCCGCGTCTGCTCCGGCCGCGGCGTCCGTGCCCGCATCCCTTGCTGGAGACGGCGGTCGAGGACCCGGGTGTCGGTGCGCGAGGTTCCTGGGGTGTGTCAGGGTGCGGCTCAGGGTGATCTCAGGGTGGCGGGGCGGAACGATCAAGAGGGTGGCCGGCGTTGGATCAGGTAGGACGACGGGGGTGGGTATGACACGGGCTGGTGAGGCGGCGAGCGAGACGCAGGGCAGGGCTGTGACCGTCAGCAAGGAAGGGCTGCCGGGCTGGCTGGATCCGGTGGTGCGGGCCGTGGAGACGGTGGAGCCGCTGCAGCTGAGCCGTTTCCTGCCGCCCGAGGACGGGGCGGGCCGGCAGTCGGCGGTGCTGGTGCTGTTCGGCGAGGGGGAGCGCGGCCCCGAGCTGCTGCTGATGGAGCGGGCCGGTTCACTCAGGTCCCATGCCGGGCAGCCGTCCTTCCCCGGCGGCGCCCTCGACCCCGAGGACGGCGACCCGAAGGCCGACGGGCCGCTGCGGGCCGCTCTCCGCGAGGCCGAGGAGGAGACCGGGCTCGACCCGTCCGGCGTCCAGCTCTTCGGCGTCCTGCCCAAGCTGTACATCCCGGTCAGCGGCTTCGTGGTGACCCCGGTGATGGGCTGGTGGCGCGAGCCGAGCCCGGTCGCGGCGATGGATCCGAACGAGACGGCGAGGGTCTTCACCGTTCCCGTGGCGGATCTCACCAACCCGGACAACCGCGCCCTGACCGTCCATCCCAGCGGCCACCGAGGTCCGGCATTCCTGGTCGAATCGGCCCTGGTGTGGGGCTTCACGGCCGGAATCATCGACCGTCTCCTCCACTACTCGGGCTGGGAGCGGCCCTGGGACCGCGAGAAGCAGGTCCCGCTCGACTGGCGGTCATGACAGGGTGTCCACCGTGAATGTGCTGGACATCCTGTTGTTGGTCGCAGCCGTGTGGTTCGCGATCGTGGGCTACCGCCAGGGTTTCGTCGTCGGCATCCTGTCGGTGATCGGCTTCCTGGGCGGGGGTCTCGTCGCCGTCTACACACTGCCCGTCATCTGGGACGCGCTGACCGACAACTCCGAGGTGAGCACGACCGCCGCCGTGGTCGCGGTGATCATCGTGATCGTCTGCGCCTCCGTGGGCCAGGCCCTCACCACCCACCTCGGCAACAAGCTGCGCCGGTACATCACCTGGTCCCCGGCCCGCGCCCTGGACGCGACCGGCGGCGCCCTCGTCAACGTCGTCGCGATGCTCCTCGTCGCCTGGCTGATCGGCTCCGCCCTCGCCGGCACCACCCTGCCGACCCTCGGCAAGGAGGTCCGCGGCTCCAAGGTGCTCCTCGGCGTCTCCCGCGCCCTGCCCTCCCAGGCCGACACCTGGTTCGCGGACTTCTCCTCGGTCCTCGCGCAGAACGGCTTCCCGCAGGTCTTCAGCCCGTTCTCCAACGAGCCGATCACCGACGTCAAGCCCCCGGACCCGGCCCTCGCCCAGAGCGCGGTGGCGACCAACGCGAAGAGATCCATCGTCAAGGTCATGGGCACGGCCACGAGTTGCGGCAAGGTCCTGGAGGGCACCGGCTTCGTCTTCGGCGACCGCCGGGTGATGACCAACGCGCATGTGGTGGGCGGCGTCGACGAGCCCACCGTCCAGATCGGCGGCGAGGGCCGCAAGTACGACGCCACGGTCGTGCTGTACGACTGGCACCGCGACATCGCCGTCCTCGACGTCCCCGGCCTCAGGGCACCGGCCCTCAAGTTCTCGGCCACGGACGCCAGGAGCGGCGACGGCGCGATCATCGCCGGCTTCCCGGAGAACGGCTCGTACGACGTCCGCGCCGCACGCGTGCGGGGCCGTATCCCGGCCAACGGCCCGGACATCTACCACCGCGGCACCGTGCGCCGTGATGTGTACTCGCTGTACGCGACGGTCCGCCAGGGCAACTCGGGCGGCCCGCTGCTCACCCCTCAGGGAGAGGTGTACGGCGTGGTCTTCGCGAAGTCCCTCGACGACGCCGACACCGGGTACGCGCTGACCGCCGACGAGATCCAGCCGGACATCGTCGAGGGACGCGGCGCCAACCAGCAGGTGGACAGCGACAGCTGCGCGCTGTGAGCCGTCGTACCGGAAGCCGTCGAAGCCGCCGTGAAACCGTGGCGGAACCGTCGCGCGAGGAAGTGCGGGCGTCAGCCTCGAGGGTGACGCAGGCGTACCGAGACCCAGCGGGCCCGGCGGCGCAGGATGCGCGGGATGCCCACCCGGAGGTCCGTGCCCGCGAGCTGCGGAGCACCTCCTCGCTGGTGGGAGCTCAGGCCCGAGGCCGAGCGGCGAGTGCGTGCTGCGTCACTGTAGTCGTGCGTCCAGCCCATACCCCGACGTGTGCCCCCGCCCCAAGGTCGATAACCGCCCCCATGGCCCCCAATTGGCCTATGCGCCGGGCAATTGGCTGTTCGTAGGACAGAGGTTCGGTTCCGGATACCGGGCGCATCGGCTCGGTCACCGATCGGGTTCGGGATCTTTCAGCCAGTTGATCAGTTCGGAGGAGAACGCGCTCGGATCCTCCTCGTGCGGGAAGTGCCCGAGACCGTCGAACAGCCGCCAGCGGTACGGCGCTTCGACGTACTCGCCGGAGCCGGCCGCGCTCCGCGTCCGCATCACCGGATCGAGCGAGCCGTGCAGATGCAGGGTGGGCGTCCGCAGTGGCCGCTTCATACGGCGGTTGAACTGGATGCCGTCGGGACGGGCCATGGACCGCACCATCCAGCGGTACGGCTCGACCGAGCAGTGCGCCGTGGAGGGGATCGTCATCGCGCGGCGGTATGTGTCCAGCGCCTGGTCGTCCGGCGGGTTCGGGCCGGACCAGTCCCGGATCAGGTCGGCGACGAGCGCCCCGTCGTCGGCGGTGAGCTGGCGCTCGGGGAGCCAGGGGCGCTGGAAGCCCCAGATGTAGGAGCCGGCGCGGGTCTGCTTGACGTCGGAGAGCATCGCCGAGCGCCAGCGCCGCGGGTGCGGCATCGAGGAGACGGCGAGCCGGCGGACCAGCTTGGGGCGCATGACGGCCGCCGTCCACGCCAGATAGCCGCCCAGGTCATGGCCGACCAGGGCGGCGTCGGGCTCGCCGAGGGAGCGGATCACGCCGGTGATGTCGAGCGCGAGGTTGGCGGGGTCGTAGCCGCGCGGGGTGCGGTCGCTGCCGCCGACGCCCCGCAGGTCCATGGCGACGGCCCGGAACCCCGCGTCGGCGAGCGCGGTCAGCTGGTGCCGCCAGGCCCACCAGAACTGCGGGAAGCCGTGCAGCAGCAGCACCAGCGGGCCGTCACCGACCTCGGCGATGTGGAAGCGGGCGCCGTTCGCGGCGACGTCGCGATGCGTCAGCTTCGTGCCGTCGGGGAGGGCGTCCGGCCGGACGACCGAGGTGGGTTGCGCCCATGGTGTGGCGGGATCCGTCATGAGGACGAGCGTGCCACAGCCTCGATGGCCGCGGGCACACGGTCCTCGATCGCCGGGGCGGTCGGCTCCTCGGGCCGCGGGTGCGGCTTGGCCTTCTGCAGGACGCCCGCGGTCTCCTTCATCGACGCGGCGACCTTCTGCGGGCCCTGGCTCTTCTTCGCCTTCTTCGCGAAGGCCACACCGATCAGCGCGAGGACCACGGCGACCAGCACGTTCGCCGCGAAGGAGAGCAGGAAGCAGATCGCCAGGTTCCAGTCGCTCCAGGTCCGGATGCCGTACGCCAGCGCGAAGTTGAGCATCGGCAGCGAGAACACCAGCACGGCACCGGCCACGGTGAACGCGCCGCCGCTCGTCGCCCCGCGCTTGACGTCCTGCTTGAGCTGGGCCTTGGCCAGCGCGATCTCGTCGTGCACCAGCGCCGACATCTCGGTCGTCGCCGAGGCGAACAGCTGGCCGATGCTGCGTTCGGCACCGACCGGGCTGCCGTCGGGTGCGCTCATCGCGGTCTCCCTCGTCTGCATGACTGCATTCTTCTGTCCGACCGCAAGTGAACGGTCTTGAACGGTCCTTTTGTACCGTCCCGTCAGATCATGCCGGACGGTCGTCCTCGGCGCCTGCCCCGCCCGGCACTTGGGCAACCGCGCGTCGCTCGGCGGCCTTCTCCTCGGCGATCCTGCGGTGCTCGGCGGCCTTGCCCTCATGGATCGCCGCCATGCGCAGGTGGTAGGCCGGGTCGTCCTGCTCATAGATGTCCGGGATGCCGTCCAGGTCCTCGTCCCGCTCCTCGGCCTCGCACAGCTTGCGGTACTTGGCGTTGCGGACCTTCAGCAGCACGGTCGCGAGCGTCGCGGCGATCAGGGACCCGGTGAGTACGGCGGCCTTGGCCTCTTCGGTCAGTACGGCGTCCCCGTCGAAGGCCAGTTCCCCGATGAGCAGCGACACGGTGAACCCGATGCCGGCCAGCGTCGCCACCGCGAACACGTCGGCCCACTCCAGGTCCTCACTGAGCGATGCCCTGGTGAAGCGCGCCGTCAGCCATGTCCCGCCGAAGATCCCGACCGCCTTGCCGACGACCAGGCCGAGGACGACGCCCAGTGTCTCCGGCTTGGTGAACACATCGCCGAGCGCCCCGCCGGAGACGGCGACACCGGCGCTGAACAGCGCGAACAGCGGGACCGCGAGTCCTGCCGACAGGGGTCGTACAAGATGCTCGATGTGCTCGCCGGGGGAGTGCTCCTCGCCCTCGTGGCGGTGGCAGCGCAGCATCAGGCCCATGGCGACGCCGGCGATCGTGGCGTGGACGCCGCTGTTGTACATCAGGCCCCAGATGACGAGCGCGAGCGGGACGTAGACGTACCAGCCGCGTACGCCCTTCCTCAGCAGCAGCCAGAAGACCGCGAGGCCCACCACGGCGCCGCCGAGCGCGGCGAAGTCGATCGAGCCGGTGAAGAAGACGGCGATGATCAGGATCGCGAAGAGGTCGTCCACGACGGCGAGGGTGAGCAGAAAGGCGCGCAGGGCGCTGGGGAGCGAGGTGCCGATGACGGCGAGCACGGCCAGCGCGAAGGCGATGTCGGTGGCGGTCGGCACCGCCCAGCCCTGGAGGGAGCCTCCGCCGGTGACGTTGGTGAGCGTGTAGACGAGCGCCGGTACGGCCATGCCGCACAGGGCGGCCACGACGGGCAGCGCGGCGGCCCTGGGGTCGCGGAGGTCCCCGGCGACCAGCTCGCGCTTGAGCTCGATCCCGGCGACGAAGAAGAAGACGGCCAGCAGTCCGTCGGCGGCCCAGTGCGCGACGGAGAGATGCAGGCCGAGGGCCTCGGGACCGAAGTGGAAGTGGCTGACGCTCTCGTAACTGTCGTGCAGCGCCGGGATGTTCACCCAGATCAGCGCGGTGACGGCGGCGACGAGCAGCAGTACACCGCCGACGGTCTCGGTCCGCAGCGCATCCGCGACAAACGTCCGCTCGGGCAGGGACAGCCGTCCGAGAACCTTGCGGGGGACGGTGGGACGGGGCGCGGCCATCGGGGGGACCTCCGGTCGGTGGGCAGGGTGGAACGACTCGCCGACCAGACTTCCCGGCACACCTCTGGGATCACGTTGTTTTGCTTAGTTTACCTAAAAGGGGCGCCGGGCGCAGGATCGCGCCGGGCGCCCCTGTCAGGGGTTCCTCTCTCGGAGGTCAGTCCTCGCTGGGCGCCGCCGGGAGCTTCGCCTGGATGAGGTCCATCACCGTGGAGTCCGTCAGCGTCGTCACATCACCCAGCTGGCGGTTCTCCGCCACGTCCCGAAGGAGACGGCGCATGATCTTGCCGGAGCGGGTCTTCGGCAGTTCCGCCACCGGCAGGATCCGCTTCGGCTTGGCGATCGGGCCGAGGGTGGCGCCGACATGGTTGCGCAGCTCGTCGACCAGGCCCTCGTCGTCGGCGTTCGCCGTGCCCCGCAGGATCACGAAGGCGACGATCGCCTGCCCGGTCGTCTCGTCCGCCGCACCCACGACGGCCGCCTCGGCGACCGACGGATGCGAGACGAGCGCCGACTCCACCTCGGTGGTGGAGATGTTGTGGCCCGAGACGAGCATGACGTCGTCGACCCGGCCGAGCAGCCAGATGTCGCCGTCGTCGTCCTTCTTCGCGCCGTCACCGGCGAAGTACTTGCCCTCGAACCGCGCCCAGTAGGTGTCGAGGAAGCGCTGGTCGTCGCCCCAGATGGTGCGCAGCATCGACGGCCACGGCTCGGTCAGGACCAGATACCCGCCACCGCCGTTCGGCACCTCGTTCGCCTCGTCGTCGACGACGGTCGCGGAGATACCGGGCAGCGGGGTCTGCGCCGAACCAGGCTTGGTCGCGGTCACACCCGGCAGCGGCGAGATCATCATCGCGCCGGTCTCCGTCTGCCACCAGGTGTCGACGATGGGGGTCCGGTCCGCGCCGATGTGCTTGCGGTACCAGATCCACGCCTCGGGGTTGATCGGCTCGCCCACCGACCCCAGCACCCGCAGGCTGCTGAGATCGAACTTCGCGGGGATGTCGTCGCCCCACTTCATGAACGTACGAATGGCCGTGGGCGCCGTGTACAGGATGGTGACGCCGTACTTCTGCACGATCTCCCAGAAGCGGCCCTGGTGTGGGGTGTCGGGTGTGCCCTCGTACATGACCTGGGTCGTGCCGTTGGCCAGCGGGCCGTAGACGATGTAGGAGTGCCCGGTGACCCAGCCGACGTCGGCCGTGCACCAGTAGACGTCGGTCTCCGGCTTGAGGTCGAAGACGGCGTGGTGGGTGTACGCGGCCTGGGTGAGATAGCCGCCGGAGGTGTGCAGGATGCCCTTCGGCTTACCCGTCGTACCGGACGTGTACAGGATGAACAGCGGGTGCTCGGCCCCGAACGCCTCGGGCGTGTGCTCGGCCGGCTGCCGCTCGACGATCTCGTGCCACCACACGTCACGGCTGTCGTCCCAGGCGACCTCCTGGCCGGTACGGCGGACGACGAGCACATGCTCGACGTTGTCCACCTTGCTGATCGCCTCGTCGACGGCCGGCTTCAGCGCGGACGGCTTGCCGCGCCGGTAGCCGCCGTCGGAGGTGATGACGACACGCGCGTCGGCGTCCTGGATGCGGGTGGCGAGCGCGTCGGCCGAGAAACCGCCGAAGACGACGGAGTGCGCGGCGCCGATGCGCGCGCACGCCAGCATCGCGATCGCCGTCTCCGGGATCATCGGCATGTAGACGGCGACCCGGTCGCCGTTCTGCACTCCCAGCTCCAGCAGGGCGTTGGCGGCCCTGCTCACCTCGTCCTTGAGTTCGGCGTAGGTGATGGCGCGGCCGTCGCCGGGTTCGCCCTCGAAGTGGATGGCCACCCGGTCGCCGTGGCCCGCCTCGACATGGCGGTCGACGCAGTTGTACGCGACATTGAGCTCGCCGTCCTCGAACCACTTGGCGAACGGCGGGTTCGACCAGTCCAGCGTCTGAGTCGGCTCCTTGGCCCACGTCAGCCGGCGGGCCTGCTCGGCCCAGAAGCCGAGTCGGTCAGCCTTGGCCTGTTCATACGCCTCCGCCGTGACATTGGCGTTCGCGGCCAGGTCGGCGGGGGGTGCGAACCTGCGCTCTTCCTTGAGCAGGTTGGCCAGGCTCTCGTTGCTCACGGCATCTGCCTTTCCCAGGGTGTCCGTTGTGTCCCAGGCCACAGCTCATCAGACCCGGGGGGCCGATGACAAGGGTCGACCGAGAATTGGTTTAGACCTGTCGTGGGCCGTCGGACCCGGGTCGTCCCGGTTGCCGTGGCCTGGGGGCATCCGTACCCACGGGGGCGGGCCGGACGGGGTTCAGCGGTGTAACGCCTTTCACACCCGTCCGGTGCCGGAGGTGGAGCGGTTCACGGGCCGGCGGTCACCGGACCGGATCCGCGACCCCCACATGGCCGAACACCTGCTCCTGCTCGGCCAGCAGATACGCCTGTGCCTCGCCCACATGGAAGTACATACCGTGCAGCTCCAACTCGCCGTCCCGCAGTGCCCGTGCCACCGAGTCGTGCGCCCGCAGGTGCTCCAACTGCTGGACCACATTGGTCAGACACAGCTGCTCCACGGCGTCGGCGGGAGCGCGCCCGGCCAGCCGGGCCCACGGTCTGTTCTCGTCGGCCATGCGCTCCAGGCTCGGCAGCCCGTGCCGCAGCCACCGCTTGAGCGGGGTCACGGCACCGCCGGGCTCGGAGTTGAGCAGTGCCTGCATGGCTCCGCATCCGGAGTGCCCGCACACCGTGATGGACCGCACCTTCAGCACGTCCACCGCGTACTCGATCGCGGCCGCCACCGAGTCGTCGCCGCCCTCCTCGCCGGGCCGGGGCCATCTCCCGGCGTGGGCCGGGGGAGGGACGAGGTTGCCCACGTTGCGCACCACGAACAGGTCGCCGGGACCACTGGAGGTGATCATCGAGGTGACGAGCCGTGAGTCCGCACAGGTGAGGAAGAGCTGGGACGGGCGCTGCCCCTCCCGGGCCAGCCGGGCCAGCTCGCCCCGCACGAGCGGGGCGGTGTTGCGCTGGAACCCGGCGATGCCCCGCGCGAGTCGGTGGCCACCGGGCGGCGCCGGCTGGGGGCGCTCGCACTGGTGGTTGAGCCAGGGCGTCCAGGGGCGGCAGCGGCAGCCGACCGCCGCGGTGGGGCCACCGGGGGCGGTCGCGCTCACGGCCGGGGTGACGGCCACGGCGTCCGGGCGGTCCTCGGCATCCTGGTGGTCCTCGGCGTTCGGCACGGGTCCGCCGGTGCTCACCCCCACGCGGCGGCCGGTCAGCTCGACGGTGCCGCCCTGTGCGGTGTGCGTGTGCTGCCAGTCCTGCAGGGACTCGTACGCCGCGTGGTCCATGAACGAACCGTCCAACCGCACCACGGCGTGGGCGCCCTGGGGCACGAGATGCAGGGCCCGGCTGAGCCGTGGCACCGCGAGGAAGGTCAACTGGCCCCGGACACGGATGTGATGGGCTCCCTCCTGTTCGGCGTGGGTGATACGGGTGTGGGCGAGACGGTGCATGGCGACGGCGACGGCCACGGCGATCCCGAGACCGACGCCCTCCAGAACGCCGAGGATCACCACGCCGAGGGTGGTGACGGCGTAGACGAGTACTTCTCGGTGGCGGGTCACCGTGCGGATGTGGTGCAGGGACACCATCTGGATGCCGACGGCCATCACCAGGGCGGCGAGCGAGGCGAGCGGGATCAGCTCCAGGACCGGGACCATCAGCAGCGCGGCGATCACTACGAGAACGCCGTGCAGCATCGTGGAGTTCCGGCTCACGGCGCCCGCGTGCACATTCGCCGAACTGCGCACCGCCACGCCCGCGACCGGCAGTCCGCCGAGCGCTCCGGAGACGATGTTGGCGGCGCCCTGACCGAGGAGTTCGCGGTTCAGGTCGCAGCGGCCGACTCGGGCGGTCAGCCCGGGCCGGGCGGCCGCCATCTTGTCCACGGCCACCGCGCCGAGCAGCGACTGCACACTGCACACGAGGGTGGTGGAGAGCACGGCGGCGGCCAGGCCGAGCGCCGGCCCCTCGGGAAGTCCCGCGAGGGCATGGCTGCTCCAGGACGGCAGGTCGACCTTGGGCACGCCGAGACCGGCGAGGGAGGCGGCCGCGGTGGCTCCGGTGACGGCGACCAGGGCGGCCGGGATCCTGCGCAGGAGGCGGCCCGCCCGGCCGGGGATGCGCGGCCAGAGCAGCAGCAGGGCCAGCGTGAGCAGGCTGACGGCCACCGATGCCGGATGCAGGTGCGCCAACTGGGCGGGCAGGGCGCGGAGGTTGGCGAGGACGGAGCTCTGCGGGGTGCCGCCGAGCACGATGTGCAGCTGGGCGACGGCGATGGTGACGCCGATGCCGGCGAGCATGCCGTGCACGATGGCGGGGCTGACGGCGAGCGCGGTGCGGGCCACGCGCAGACAGCCGAGGCCGAGCTGGGCGAGACCGGCGAGGACCGTGATGGCACAGGTCGTACGCCAGCCGTAGCGGTGGATGAGGTCGGCGGTGACGACCGTGAGCCCCGCGGCGGGGCCGCTGACCTGGAGCGGGGCGCCGCCGAGGCGTCCGGCGACCAGTCCGCCGACCGCCGCCGCGACCAGGCCGGCCTGGAGCGGGGCGCCGGTGGCGAGGGCGATGCCGAGGGACAGCGGGAGGGCGATCAGGAAGACCGCGACGGAGGCCGACACATCGGCACCTTCGGGCCGGAAGCGGCGGTGCCGGGTCGGCGGTGGGCTGTGGGACTGGTGCATGCGCTCTGTCCGAGTGGGGTCGGTGGCGCGGGCGGGTGCGCAGGCTGACATGTTTCCCGTCTCCTCCGGGCGGCGCGGTCGCGGAACAGGTGGTCCCCGTCGTGGTGGCGGGGTCGGTCGCGGCCGTGGATCACGGCGTGCAGCGGCGGGATGAAATCAACGCTCGGTAAATGGATCGTAATCCAGAGTAAAGGTCAGGCATAGACTTTTCTGGCAAATGGAGCATTCAATCACCTGGATGGGTGAAGCGGGCATTTCATCGGCTTGTCGTACTAATTCCTTCTCGGTCCCATGCGACCTTGGCGGCGCTGTCGGGCCCTCCCGGCACACCACCAGAGAACGCCGTCATCAGCGTTGGCCTGAGAGAAGGAAGAAGGTGGGCGGAATATGGCCGCCACCCAGAGGATCGCCGCGGGCGCCGTGATCGCCGCGACGTGTGCCGCTTCACTCGCCGGTTGCGGGCTCGGCTCCGACAGCTCCAAGACAGGGGCCGGCGGCCCGCAGAAGGCCGGGCAGGCGCCCAAACACCTGGTCCGACTGATCGGCGACGGCTCCACCTCGTACACCGGAGTCCAGCCCCACCTGCCCAGACCCGCGCGGCTCAAGCCCGGTCAGAAGCCCCCGCAGTTCGTCGTGTTCTCCTGGGACGGCGCGGGCGAGGACAGCCAGAAGCTGTTCTCCCACTTCCGCAAGGTCTCCAAGGCCAACCACGCGACGATGACGTACTTCCTCAGTGGTGTGTACATGCTGCCGGAGGACAAGCGCGACCTGTACCGGCCGCCGCAGCACTCGCCGGGCCGCTCCGACATCGGCTTCAACGACGAGAAGGGCATCGCCGACACCGTGAAGCAGCTGCGCCTGGCGTGGCTGGAGGGCAACGAGATCGGCACCCACTTCAACGGCCACTTCTGCGGCAAGGACGGCGGCGTCGGCGAGTGGTCGGTTGACGAGTGGAAGGACGAGATCTCCCAGGCCAAGCAGTTCGTGAAGTCCTGGAAGACCAACGCCGACATGAAGAACGCGGCCCCGCTCCCCTTCGACTACGACAAGGAACTCATCGGCGCCCGCACGCCCTGCCTCGAGGGCCAGACGAACTTCATGAAGGCGGCGAGCGGGCTCGGCTTCCGCTACGACACCAGCGGGGTCAACGAGCAGGTCTGGCCCAAGAAGCGCTACGGCCTGTGGGACCTGTCGATGCAGCTCGTGCCCTTCCCCGGGCACTCCTACGAGCAGCTCACCATGGACTACAACTTCATGGTCAACCAGTCCGGCACCCGGACCCAGGGCGACCCGGACAAGTTCGACTTCTGGGGCGACCAGATGCGGGACGGCCTCCTCAAGGGCTTCCGGCGGGCCTACGACGGCAACCGCGCGCCCCTGGTCATCGGCAACCACTTCGAGTCCTGGAACGGCGGCACCTATATGCGGGCCGTGGACGCGGTGGTCGAGAACGTCTGCAACAAGCCCGACGTGCGCTGTGTCTCCTTCCATCAGCTGGCCGACTGGCTGGACGCCCAGGACCCGCAGGTCCTGGCGAAGCTGCGCACCCTGAACGTCGGCGAGGCCCCGCAGCAGGGATGGGCGTCCTTCCTGGGCGGCAGCGCGGCCCCGGCACCGAAGGGCGTGCCCGGGGCGCCGGCGGCCAAGCGGTAGACCCCGCAGCGCCGTTGGAGGCGGCCGTGGTCACACGGGGGCGATGACGCCCTCGCCGAGCATGAACCCGGGGTCGACCTGCGCCGCCAGATCGGCCCCGGTGCGCGCGTTGCCCCAGGAGGCGGCGTTCTTCAGATGGAAGTGGACCATCTGACGGGTGTAGCGCTCCCAGTCGCGCAACTCGTACGTCGCGTCCGCGGCGACCTGGAGGATGCGCAGGGCACGGCGGTTGGCGTCCTCCAGGAGCTCGAACCGGGGCGGCCGGCCCTTCTCCATGGCGCGCACCCAGTCCGAGTGCCCCACGGCCACCAGGAGGTCGTCGCCGACCTCGGCGCGCAGGAAGTCGAGGTCGTCCCGGTCCCGCACCTTGTTGCCGACGACTTTCAGGACGACGCCGAAGTCACGGGCGTACTCCTTGTACTGGCGATAGACGGAGACCCCCTTCCGGGTCGGCTCGGCCACCAGGAACGTGATGTCGAAGCGGGTGAACATGCCGGAGGCGAAGGAGTCCGAGCCCGCCGTCATGTCCACCACGACGTACTCACCGGGCCCGTCAACCAGATGGTTCAGGCACAGCTCCACCGCTCCCGTCTTGGAGTGGTAGCAGGCGACCCCCAGGTCGGCTTCGGTGAAGGGGCCGGTGACCATCAAACGGACGGCGCCGCCGTCGAGTTCCACCGGCAGCGCACAGGCGTCGTAGACCGGGTTGTCCTCGCACACCCGCAGCAGCCGCGAGCCCTCACCGGGCGGGGTGGTCTTGATCATCGTCTCGGCGGAGGCGATCCGCTGGTTGGAGCCGCGCAGATAGTCCTTGATCAGCGGCAGTCGGTCGCCCATCGCGGGCAGCGCGGCGGCCTCCGCTTCGTCGAGCCCGAGCGCGGGCCCCAGGTGCTGGTTGATGTCCGCGTCGACCGCGACGACGGGTGCGCCGAGGCCGGCGAGGTGACGGATGAACAGGGAGGACAGGGTGGTCTTGCCGCTGCCGCCCTTCCCGACGAAAGCAATTTTCATATTCACGAAGGGTAATCGTGGTGTAGCTGTATGTGGCATGCGCGCGTGAAGAAGACCACTCGTTCGTGGAGCACCCCGGTGAGGTGGCTACTGTCGTACTCATGAGTACGACAGGCGCGACCGCCGATCCGCTCGCCGCCCTGGGCTCACTGCCCGGTGTGGCCGAGTCCGTGGAGTCCGTGCGCAAGGCCGTGGACCGGGTCTACGGGCACCGGGTGATGCGGCGCCGCAGCAACGAGATCACCTCCGAGGCGGCACTGCGCGGTGCCCGTGGCTCCGCCGCGCTGTCCGGCGCGGACTGGGCCCTCGAAGAGGTACGCAGGCGGACCGACTTCAGCGGTGACGACGAGGCGCGCGTGGTGGGCGCCGCCCTGCGGCTGACCGCCGAGGCGGGCCAGCTGCTCTCCATCTGGCGGCAGTCGCCGCTGCGGGTGCTGGCCCGGCTGCACCTGGTGGCCGCGGCGACCCATGGCGACGAGGTCGGACGGCCGCGGCAGGCGGGCGAGCAGGTCGACGAACCGCTGATCGAGCTGCCGCCGCCGGGCGCCGACGAGGTGCACGGCCGGCTGGAGGGCCTGTCCGAGCTGATCATCGCGGGCAGCTCCGCCCCCGCCCTGGTGACGGCGGCGGTCGTCCACGGTGAACTCCTTGCGCTGCGCCCCTTCTCGTCCCACAACGGCCTCGTCGCGCGCACCGCGGAGCGCATCGTCCTGGTGGGCAGCGGCCTGGACCCGAAGTCCGTCTGCCCGGCCGAGGTCGGACACGCCGAACTGGGCCGCGACTATCTGGCGGCGCTCGACGGGTATGTCTCCGGCACTCCGGAGGGCATGGCGGCCTGGATCGCGCACTGCGGGAGGGCGGTCGAGCTGGGCGCGCGCGAGTCGACGGCGGTCTGCGAGGCGCTCCAGCGCGGCGCCGCGTAGAGACAGAGATGCGGCGGTACGAGGATTCGTACCGCCGCTGGCATGTTCACCGGGTTACCAAGCGTCCTCGATATATTGCCCATCAGGCCGGGAACTTCGCCCGTCACCTGGTGCGGCTGGCCCGTAATCGACGGGTCGACGTCGCGTGGGTGCTCGATGTCCATGCTCGGTCCGTGGGGCCAAATGCGTTATTAAGGTGATCCTCTCGGATGTCCTTGGTCTCGCGGGCCGTTAACCCCTTTGTACTCCCAGACCCGAGGAAGCGAAACCCCTGCTTACGCTTCTTTACTTTTGCTCTCAAACGGCATGAAACGGTCAGATGTCCGCCGTACGGCGCCGACTGGCGTACCAGACGAGACCCGCGGTGGCCGCCGCGGCGCCTATCGCGGCGGCGGCGACCAGGGCCGGACGCGGCGGCACGGAGAACGAGGGGAAGCGCTGCTTGAGCCGGACCGGACGGTGGAAATCGAGAATCGGCCACCCGCGCGCGAGTGCCTCGCGGCGCAGCGCCCGGTCCGGGTTCACCGCGTGCGGGCGGCCGACCGACTGAAGCATCGGCAGGTCGGTCGCCGAGTCGCTGTAGGCGTAGCAGCGTTCGAGGTCGTACCCCTCGGACGCGGCCAGCTCCCTGACCGCCTCCGCCTTGGTGGGGCCGTAGGCGTAGTACTCCACCTCGCCCGTGTAGCAGCCGTCGTCCCCCACCACCATGCGGGTAGCCACCACCCGGTCCGCACCCAGCAACTCCCCGATGGGCTCGACCACTTCGGCGCCCGAGGTCGACACGATGACGACGTCCCGGCCGGCGGTGTGGTGCTCCTCGATGAGGGAGGCGGCCTCGTCGTAGATGATCGGGTCGATCAGGTCGTGCAGGGTCTCGGCGACGATCTCCTTGACCTGCTGCACGTTCCAGCCGCGGACGAGCTGGGAGAGGTACTCGCGGGTCCGCTCCATCTGGTCGTGGTCCATGCCGCCGACGAGGAAGACGAACTGGGCATATGCGGTACGCAAGGCGGCCCTGCGGTTGATCAGTCCGCCTTGGTAGAAGGACTTGCCGAAGGTGAGCGTGCTCGACTTCGCAATGACCGTCTTGTCCAGGTCAAAGAAGGCGGCTGTGCGGGGCAACGACTGGTTTTCCACAACCCCGAGCATAGGGGGAGCCCATTCGGCGTAAGGTGGGCGCGTGGGTTTGCCTGAGAAGGCTCTCGGGTACACCATGGAAGTCACGGATCGTTCGCGACCGTGCTAACCCGGTCCGGCTCCTCCCCCCCCGAGTCGGCCGTGGAGACGACCCCCGCTCTCCCCCCCGGCGGGGGTCGTCGCATGTCCGGGTGGGTTTTCCGTTTCTCGACGTGGTGGTACGACCGTGCGTCGGCGGCTGCGGCCGCCTCTTAGGCATGCCCATGATACGTCACTCTGAGTAGCTGTCGGATGTCTCTGTGGAAGTCGCACGGGGGTTGGACGGGCGTCGGGCGGGCGTCGGTGCGGGGCTCACCGGTATGGGTGACGGCGATATTCACAACCGTCGAGTCGTCCACAGTTATCGACCAAGATCCACATCATTTCCGGCATCGCTGCACCGTGATTCCAGCGCGTCCCGCTCAGGCCGAGTTCATGACCGGTTCCGGTTTGTCGGGCGGTTTGGCCGGTTTCTATCGGCCGCTCATATGGAGGCCGGTTGCCGGTTCTTCACATGTTTGGGAATCGCGGGGCCGCAGGGGCTGCGCGAGAGGAAGCAGCGAAGGGGGATGGAGACCGTGGCCGGAGCCGTCACACATGAACCACCGCCCGCCGCCTCGGGGCGGCAGGCCGGACCACTGATCGTCACGGAGGACCCCGGTCTTCTGGACGATCTGCTGCGGCTGTGCGCGGCGGCCGGAGTGACACCGGAGGTGCACCCCTCGGTGCCGCGCGGCGCGGGCGGCTGGGAGGCCGCACCGCTCGTCCTGGTCGGTGACGACGCGGCGCGCCGGGCGCGCGGGGCCGCGCGCAGACGAGGGGTGGTGCTGATCGGCCGCGACCAGGACGACTCCGGGGTCTGGCGCCGGGCCGTCGAGATCGGCGCCGACCATGTGCTGATGTTGCCCGACGGGGAGCAGTGGCTGGTCGACCGCATCGCCGACGTCGCCGAGGGCGTCGGCCGCCCGGCCCTCACCGTGGGCGTCATCGGCGGGCGGGGCGGGGCCGGGGCGTCCACGCTCGCCTGCGCCCTCGCCGTCACCTCCGCGCGTGAGGGGCTGCGCACCCTGCTCGTGGACGCCGATCCCCTCGGCGGCGGACTCGACGTACTCCTCGGCGGCGAGACCGCGGCAGGGCTGCGCTGGCCGGCCTTCGCCGCCTCACGCGGGCGGGTCGGCGGCGGCGCCCTGGAGGAGTCCCTCCCGGAGCTCCACTCCCTGCGCGTCCTCAGCTGGGACCGCGGGGACTGCGTCGCCATCCCGTCCCAGGCCGTGCGCGCGGTACTGGCCGCGGCCCGCCGCCGCGGCGGCACGGTCGTCGTCGACCTGCCCCGCCGCCTCGACGACGGAGTCGCCGAGGCACTCGCCCAGCTCGACGTGGGCCTCCTGGTCGTCCCCGGCGACCTGCGCGCGATCGCGGCGGCCGGACGGGTGGCCTCGGCCGTCGGGATGGTCCTACGGGATCTACGGGTGGCGGTACGGGCCCCGTACGCCCCCGGTCTCGACGACCGCGAGGTGGCCCGGCTGCTCGGGCTGCCCCTGGCCGGCGAGGTACCGGTCGAGACGGCCCTGTCCCGCCCGACCGAGAGCCGAACCCCACCCGCCGCGGGCGGCCGCGGACCGCTGGCGCGGTTCTGCAGGGGGTTCTGGGAGCGGGCGTTGACGGAGGCGGGGGCGGCATGAGTACGTCTCCGGGGCTTCTCGACGGTGTGCGGCAGTGGCTGGTCGAGAGCGGGGCCGAGCCGACGCCCGCGCGGGTGGCGCAGGCGTTGCGGGAGCAGGGGCGGGTGCTCGGGGACGCCGAAGTCCTCGGGGCGGCCGAGCGGTTGCGGTCCGAGCTGGTCGGGAGCGGACCGCTGGAGCCGCTGCTGGCCGACCCGTCGGTGACCGACGTACTGGTGTCGGCACCGGACCAGGTCTGGGTGGACCGGGGCGGCGGACTGGAGCTGACGCCCATCTCCTTCGCGGACACGGCGGCCGTACGACGCCTCGCGCAGCGGCTGGCCGCGGTGGCCGGACGGCGCCTGGACGACGCACGGCCGTGGGTCGACGCGCGGCTGCCCGACGGGACACGGCTGCATGCGGTGCTGCCGCCGGTGGCCGTGGGCTGCACCTGTCTGTCGCTGCGGGTCGTACGGCCCCGGGCGTTCACGCTCGACGAACTGGTCGCGGCGGGCACGGTGCCGCCGGGCGGGGACCGGGTGCTGAGGGCGCTGGTCGAGGCACGGCTGTCGTTCGTGGTGAGCGGGGGGACCGGGAGCGGCAAGACGACCCTGCTGAGCGCGCTGTTGGGGCTGGTCGGCCCCGGCGAGCGGATCGTACTGGCCGAGGACTCGGCGGAGCTGCGGCCCGACCATCCCCACGTCGTGCGGCTGGAGACCAGACCCGCCAACCAGGAGGGCGCGGGGCTGGTCACGCTTCAGGACCTGGTGCGGCAGGCGCTGAGGATGCGGCCCGACCGGGTGGTCGTGGGCGAGGTCCGGGGCCCGGAGGTCGTCCACCTCCTCGCCGCGCTCAACACCGGCCACGAGGGCGGCTGCGGCACGGTCCACGCCAACGCGGCCGCCGATGTGCCGGCCCGTCTGGAGGCGCTGGGTACGGCAGCCGGGCTCGACCGGGCGGCGCTGCACAGCCAGTTGGCGTCGGCGCTGTCGGTGGTGCTGCATCTCGTACGGGACCGCGCCGGGCGCCGGCGGATCGCCGAGGTGCATGTCCTGGAGCGGGACCCGTCGGGGCTGGTACGGACCGTGCCGGCACTGCGGTGGGGAACGGAGGCGTTTGCGCGGGTGCGGGGGTGGGAGCGGCTGCGGGAGTTGCTCGGCGGCGGAGGCCGCGACGGAACCGGGGTTGAGGGTGAGGGCAGGGGCCGTGACGGAACCGGGGGAGACGGCGGGAGCGGGGCTTCGGTCGTGGGTGGCCGCCGAGGTCCGGGTCGGGGTCGGGATCGGGTTGTGATCGGCGTCGAGGACAACGAAGAGGCCGAGTATCAGGGCGAGAGCGGAAAGGCGTGGTGATGGGGACGGAGCAGATCGCGATGGGAGCGGCCGTGCTGTGTGTCGGGGCGGTGGCCTTGATGCTCGGCGGGTGGCATTCCGGGGCGCGACGGGCGCAGTTGTTGCTGGCAGGGGGCGGAGTGGTGGGGGCCGGACCGCCGTCCTGGCAGGAGCTGGCCCGGCAACTGCGGCGCGTTCGCGACCGGTTGGGGGCCGAGTGGTGGGCCCTGGCCGCCGGGCTGGTGCTGGCCGTGCTGGGGGCGTCGGTGCTGCCGGTCGTCGCGGGGGCGGTCGGGGTGCCTTTGCTGCGGCGGGTGCGGTTGGCCGGTCGGGTTCGTCGGGCACGGGAGCGCCGTGGGGATGCGGTGATCGCGCTGTGCGGGGCGCTCGCCGGGGAGGTACGGGCGGGACGGCAACCGGGAGAGGCCTTGCTGCGGGCCGCCCGTGACTCCGGTGGGCTCGGGGACGCTCAGGCGACGGTGCTGGCGGCGGCGCGGTTCGGCGGGGACGTGCCGGGCGCGCTCGCGGGAGCGGCGCGACAGCCGGGCGCCGAGGGGCTGCTGGGTCTGGCCGCGTGCTGGCGGGTCGCGGTGGACCAGGGGGCCGGCCTGGCCGACGGACTCGACCGGCTCGAAGGGGCGTTGCGGGCGGAGCGGGACCAACGTGCGGATCTGAGGGCGCAGTTGTCGGGAGCTCGCTCGACGGCACTGATGCTCGCGGGGCTGCCGGTCCTGGGGCTTGCCTTGGGCGCGGCGCTGGGGGCGGATCCGCTGCAGGTGCTGCTGCACACGGGGGCGGGGCTGGGCTGCCTGGTGATCGGGGGCCTGTTGGAGGGGCTGGGGATGTGGTGGGCGATGCGGATCGTGCGCGGGGCGGAGACGGCTTGAGGGCGGGGGTGGGGTCGGCTGGGGGGATGGCGGCGGGCTGAGTGCGAGGGCGGACGCCGGGCTGGCCGAGCGGGGTGTGCGTGTGGACGGATGCGGGGGTGGGTCCGTGGGGGCGTGCCGGTGGACGGCGAGGTGTCGGTGGGCGGGCTTGCGTGAGGGCGGTCGCCGGGCCGCGCCGGAGAAGCAGGTCGCCGGAGGGGGCCGTGGCGGAAGTCGGGGTGTCGGAGTGTCGGAGAGGGAGGTGCGGGGTGAATCCGGAAGTTTTCCACAGGGTGTTGGTGGCCGTGGGGATCGTGCTCGCTGGGGCGTGGACGCTGCGGGGGCTGGAGGCGGCGCGGCGGGAGCGGAGGGTGCGGCGGAGGTTGGCGGAGTTGGTGGCCGCCGTGGAGGTGACGTCTTCGGGACCGTCTCGGGTTGATGCGCGGGCCGTTGCGCGGCGATGGGGGCCGGTGGCGGGTGTCGTGGGCGCCGGGTGGGTGCTGTTCGGAGGGGTCGCCGGGGTTCTGGTGGGGCTGGTCCTCGGGGCTGGGCTGCTGTGGTGGCGTCGCGCACAGGCGAAGACGGTTGTCGCGGAGGTGGTGGATCCGGCGCGGGCCGCTCGGCAACTACCGCTCGCCGCGGATCTGTTGGCCGCCTGCATCTCGGCGGGCGCCGGACCGGTCGTCGCCGCGCAGGCGGTGGGGGAGGCGCTGGGCGGTCCGGTGGGGGACGCGTTGGCCCGCGGGGCCGCGGAGGTGCGGCTCGGGGGTGAACCGGCGGAGGCCTGGGGGAGGTTGGCCGCCTTGCCGGGGGCCGACCCGCTCGCCCGGCTGCTGGAACGCGCCGGTGAGTCCGGGCTGCCGGCCGCCATACCGGTCGCGCGGGTCGCCGGGGACGCCCGCGCGGAAGGGGCACGTGCCGCGACGGCGCGGGCCAGACGGGCGGCCGTCATGGTCACCGTGCCGGTGGGGTTGTGCTTCCTGCCCGCGTTCATCGCCGTCGGCGTACTGCCGGTGGTGATCGGGCTCGCGGGAGGGGTGCTGGGAGGGGGTGGTGGATGAGCGGGGCGGGCTGAGCAGCGGTCGGTGGGTCAACGGAACCAAACCTCACGGGGGTTGAGATGTACAAGGCGGTACGGGCGCGACTGAGCGCCCTGGTGTGCAGGGCGCGTGCGGCGCGCAGGGACGCGGGGATGGTCACGTCCGAGTACGCGATGGGGATCGTCGCGGCGGTGGCGTTCGCGGTGGTTCTCTACAAGGTCGTGACGAGCGGCGCCGTCAGCGCGGAGTTGCAGGGCATCGTGAAGCGGGCGCTCGGTGCGCGGATGTAGGCGGCGCGCGGACCGGGGGTTCGTGACGGCGGAGGCGGCCGTGGTGCTGCCCGTGCTGGTGATGTTCGCGATGGCGCTGATGTGGGGGCTGCTGGTGGTGGCCGCGCAGATCGAGTGCGTGGACGCGGCGCGGGCCGGGGCGCGTGCCGCGGCCCGGCAGGACCCGGCCGACGCGGTCGTCGGGGTGGCCCGAGAGGCGGCGCCGCGCGGCGCCAGGGTCACGGTCAGCCGAGAGAAGGACCAGGTCAGGGTGGTCGTGATGGCGAAGCCGCCGGCGTTGCGCGGGCTGCCCTTCGAGGTACGGGAGGAGGCCGTGGCGGCGGCGGAGGAGACGGTGGGGGTGGGCGGATGAGAAGCGCGACGGCGTGGCGTCGCGATCGCGGCTCCGCCACGGTCTGGAGCCTCGGGGCCATCGCCGTGCTCTGCGTGGTCTTCGGGGTCGTGCTGGCCCTCGGACAGGCCGTCGTGGTCCGGCATCGGGCCGCCGGTGGTGCGGATCTCGCGGCGCTCGCGGCGGCCGACCACTGGGCGGACGGCACCGCGGCGGCCTGCGCTCGGGCCGACCGGGTGGCCCGGGCGCAGAGCGCTCGGCTGGTGCGGTGCGTGGTGGTCGGCCAGATCTCGGATGTGACGGCGGCCTCGGGGAGGGGGCCGTTCGCGGCGGAGATCAGAGCCCGGGCGGGACCCCCGGAACCACTCCGGACGGCGCCTCCGGCACCACCTACTGATCCGGCGCCTCCGGCACCACCTGCCGATCCGGCGCCCGCTCCGTAGGCGAACCACCCGGCGTCTCCCTCGCGGGCGAACCGCCGGATGCCCGCTCCGTGGGCGAACCACCCGGCGCCTCCCTCGCGGGCGAACCGCCGGATGCCCGCTCCGTAGGCGAACCACCGGGCGTCTCTCCCTCGCGGGCGAACCCTCGGCACCTCCCCCGCAGGCGAACCCTCCTGCGCTTCCCGCAGGGCTACGCCTCCGTTGCCGGTGCTTGCCGCAGGGCCTACCCCTCCACTGCCGGCGCTCCCCGCACCGCCACCCCCTCGCCCCCCGTCTCCCCTGCCGCCCCCCGCAACAGCACCGTAAGCAGCCGTACCGCCCCCCTCTTGTGCAACGGGTCGTTGCCGTTGCCGCACTTGGGGGACTGGATGCAGGACGGGCAGCCGGCGTCGCACTCGCAGGAGGCGATGGCCTCGCGGGTGGCGGTGAGCCAGGCGCGGGCGGTGTGGAAGGCGCGCTCGGCGAAACCCGCGCCGCCCGGGTGGCCGTCGTAGACGAAGACCGTCGGCAGGAGCGTGTCGGGGTGGAGGGGGATCGAGACGCCGCCGATGTCCCAGCGGTCGCAGGTCGCGAAGAGGGGCAGCATGCCGATCGAGGCGTGTTCGGCGGCGTGCAGGGCGCCGCCGAGGATCTCGGGGTTGATGCGAGCCTCGTCGAGCTGGTCCTCGGTGACCGTCCACCACACCGCGCGGGTGCGCAGCGTACGGGGAGGGAGGTCGAGCTTGGTCTCACCGAGGACCTCGCCGGTGATGACGCGTCGGCGGAGGTAGGAGACGACCTGGTTGGTGACCTCGACGGAGCCGTAGCACAAGCGGCCCTCGCCCCAGGGGATCTCGGTGTCCGTCTCCAGGACGGAGATGGACGTGGTGTCGCGGGCGACCGTGGAGTAGGACGGGTTCGCCTCCGTGACCAGGGCCACCGCGTCCTCCAGGTCCAGGGAGCGGACGAGGTAGGTGCGGCCCTGGTGCAGGTGGACGGCCCCCTCGTGGACCGTTGTGTGGGCGGCGCCCGCGTCGACCGTGCCGAGCAGGCGGCCCGTGCCGGACTCCACGATCTGGACCGGCCGGCCGCCCTCGCCGCGGATGTCGGTGAGGTCGGCGGCCCGTTCCCGGCGGGTCCAGTGCCATGCCTTCGTGCGGCGGCGAAGGAGCTTCGCGGCCTCCAGCTGGGGGAGCAGGTCCTCGCAGGCCGGCCCGAAGAGGTCCATGTCCTCGTCGGTCAGGGGCAGTTCGGCGGCGGCCGCGCACAGGTGGGGCGCGAGGACGTACGGGTTGTCCGGGTCCAGGACCGTCGACTCCACCGGCTGGTCGAAGAGGGCCTCGGGGTGGTGGACGAGGAACGTGTCCAGGGGGTCGTCGCGAGCGACGAGGACCGCGAGGGCGCCCTGGCCGGCGCGGCCCGCCCGGCCCGCCTGCTGCCACAGGGACGCGCGGGTGCCCGGGTAGCCGGCGATCAGGACGGCGTCCAGGCCGGAGACGTCGATGCCGAGCTCGAGGGCCGTGGTGGCCGCGAGGCCCAGCAACTCGCCCGAGTGGAGGGCTTGTTCGAGGGCGCGGCGCTCCTCGGGCAGATAGCCGCCGCGGTAGGCCGCCACGCGTCTGGCCAGCGAGCGGTCGACTTCGGCGAGGCGTTCCTGGGCGATGACGGAGATCAGTTCGGCGCCGCGCCGGGAGCGGATGAAGGCGACCGAGCGGACGCCCTGGACGGCGAGGTCGGTGAGGAGGTCGGCCGTCTCGGCGGTGGCCGTGCGGCGGACCGGGGCGCCCTTCTCGCCCTGCAGCTCGGTGAGCGGGGGTTCCCAGAGGGCGAACACCAGTTCACCACGCGGTGAGGCGTCGTCGGCCACCTCGACCACCGGGAGGCCGGTCAGACGGCCTGCGGCGACCGAGGGCTCGGCTGCGGTCGCGGAGGCCAGGAGGAAGGTGGGGGAGGCGCCGTAGCGGGCGCAGAGGCGGCGCAGACGGCGCAGTACCTGGGCGACATGGGAGCCGAAGACGCCCCGGTAGGTGTGGCATTCGTCGATGACGACGTACTTGAGGGCCTTGAGGAAGGAGGACCAGCGGGGGTGGGACGGGAGTATGCCCCGGTGCAGCATGTCCGGGTTGGTCAGCACGTAGTTGGCGTACTGGCGGACCCATTCGCGCTCCTCGAAGGGGGTGTCGCCGTCGTACACCGCAGGCCGTACCGCATTTCCCAGAGGATGTGAAAGTTCCTTCACGGAGCGGCGCTGGTCGGCCGCCAGGGCCTTGGTGGGGGCCAGGTAGAGCGCGGTGGCCCCGCGGCCGTTCGGGGCCTCGGAGCCGTCCAGGAGGGTGGAGAGGACGGGGACGAGATACGCCAGGGACTTGCCGGACGCGGTGCCGGTGGCGACGACCACGGAGTCGCCGTCGAGGGCGTGTTCCGCGGCGAGTGCCTGGTGGGCCCAGGGGTGCTCGATGCCGCAGGCCTGCACCGCGGCGATCACCTCCGGGCGAATCCGGTCAGGCCAGACGGCATGCCGACCCTCACGTGGGGGCAAGTGCTCCGTATGAGTGATGCGCGAAGCCCGGCTCGGCCCGGAGGCGAGCCGGTCCAGGACCGTGCCTGGTGCGAGCCGGGACACGGCGTCCGCCGGGGATCGATCGGATCGGTGATTCTTGGCCATCGGCACCGAGTGTGTCACTGGCGTGGCGGACAATGGGACCAAGGCGTCGTGAACGTCTGCCGTAAGTGATTGAATGCCATCGCGGCTGGCGAACCGTTCCGGGGGCTCTGCCGAGGTGTCCCGAGGGGCGACCGCTCGAGTAGCAAGGTGCTGGAGGATCCGTGGACCTGTCTCTGTCGACCCGTACCGTCGGCGATCGTACGGTCGTCGAGGTCGGTGGCGAAATCGACGTATATACCGCGCCCAAGCTGCGCGAGCAGCTGGTCGAGCTGGTGAACGACGGGAGTTTCCACCTCGTCGTAGACATGGAGGGCGTCGACTTCCTCGACTCCACCGGGCTCGGCGTGCTGGTCGGCGGCCTGAAGCGGGTGCGTGCCCATGAGGGCTCGCTGCGCCTGGTCTGCAACCAGGAGCGCATTCTGAAGATCTTCCGCATCACCGGCCTCACCAAGGTGTTCCCGATCCACACCTCGGTCGATGAAGCGGTAGCGGCGACCGACTGATCACCGCCCCACGGGGCGGGACGTGACCGCTCCCCAGGCGGAAGAAGTTCCATCCAGGGGGTCCGGGCTTTCGGCGGCCCGGTCCCCCGACTGCACGCCCGTAGTTCCGAGGGGGACGCATGGCCACCGTTGAACTCCGCTTCAGCGCGCTGCCCGAGCATGTCAGGACCGCCCGACTGGTGGCGGCGGCGGTGGCGCGCAGGGCCGGGGTGGACGAGGCCGTCCTCGACGAGGTCAGGCTCGCCGTGGGCGAGGCCTGCACCCGTGCCGTAGGGCTGCACCAGAGCGCCGGCATCACGGCGCCGGTGCAGGTGAAGCTGATCGAGGAGGAGAAGCAGTTCTCCATCGAGGTCGGCGACGAGGCGCCGCGTTCGGCCCCCGGCGACCGGGCACCCGGCTCGGCGGGCGACGACGTGGACACCGAGGAGGACGAGATGGGGCTCGCGGTGATCAGCGGCCTCGTCGACGACGTCGAGGTGATGGCCGGGGAGCACGGCGGGTCGATCCGGATGACCTGGCCGACCACACCGCCGGTCGCGGTGCTCACCTGACTTCATCCTCGTACGAAACCTCGTCCTCATCTCGTCCTCATCTCGTCCTCGTACGACTTCGAAGGGCCCTGCTGAGCAGGGCCCCTTCGTGTTTTCTCCGATCACCCGCGCCGGGCGTCGTCCGACCTTCGGAATTCGTGAATTAATTCACGATCAATGACCCGATAATTCGATCAAGCGTCAATGCGGCCGTCAATGCTTTTGAGGCATTACCACTTTCGGGTTCCGTGGCGTGACGTCGATCATTTGCTGAAGAGCAGGTGAAGGCTAATTCCGTTTACCGTGCTCTGTTTTGATCAGGTGCGGGTACCTAGAATCCGTCCACATCTTGAGCTCAGCCCAAGCGTCAAGGAGGACGAATGGCGGGGCTTTCTACCCCTCATCAGTTGGACCACCCGACAACCCTCGCAGCCGCGGTACTGACCGACCACAACCGGATCATCGTGATGGTGATCGCGGTTGTCGCGCTGGCCGCGCTCGTGGTCGCGGGCATCCTGGTGCGCCAGGTGCTGGCGGCCGGCGAGGGCACCGACAGCATGAAGGAGATCGCGGGAGCCGTGCAGGAAGGCGCCAACGCCTATCTCGCGCGGCAACTGCGCACCCTCGGCGTATTCGCCGTCGTGGTGTTCTTCCTGCTCATGCTGCTGCCCGCGGACGACTGGAATCAGCGTGCCGGTCGATCCGTCTTCTTCTTGATCGGCGCGGCGTTCTCGGCGGCCACCGGATATATCGGCATGTGGCTCGCCGTCCGCAGCAATGTGCGCGTCGCCGCGGCGGCACGGGAAGCGACCCCGGCGGAGGGTGAGCCGGAAAAGGATCTCACCACCGTCTCGCACAAAGCAATGAAGATCGCTTTCCGTACGGGCGGCGTCGTCGGCATGTTCACGGTGGGGCTCGGTCTGCTGGGCGCCTCCTGTGTGGTGCTGGTGTACGCGGCCGACGCCCCGAAGGTGCTCGAAGGCTTCGGCCTGGGTGCCGCCCTCATCGCGATGTTCATGCGTGTCGGCGGCGGCATCTTCACCAAGGCCGCCGACGTCGGCGCCGACCTGGTCGGCAAGGTCGAGCAGGGCATTCCGGAGGACGACCCGCGCAATGCCGCGACCATCGCCGACAACGTGGGCGACAACGTCGGCGACTGCGCGGGCATGGCGGCCGACCTCTTCGAGTCGTACGCCGTGACCCTGGTCGCCGCCCTGATCCTCGGCAAGGTGGCCTTCGGCGACTCCGGTCTCGCCTTCCCGCTGATCGTGCCCGCGATCGGCGTGATCACGGCGATGATCGGCATCTTCGCCGTGGCCCCGCGCCGCTCGGACCGCAGCGGGATGTCGGCGATCAACCGCGGCTTCTTCATCTCCGCGGTGATCTCGCTCGTCCTGGTGGCGGCGGCCGTCTTCATCTACCTGCCCTCGAAGTACTCCGACCTGGACGGCGTCACCGATGCCGCCATCCGGGCCAAGGACGGCGACCCGCGGATCCTCGCGGTGGTCGCGGTGGGGATCGGCATCCTGCTGGCCGCGGTGATCCAGCAGCTGACCGGCTACTTCACCGAGACCAACCGCCGCCCCGTCATGGACATCGGCAAGACCTCGCTGACCGGCCCGGCCACCGTCGTCCTCGCCGGTATCTCCGTGGGTCTGGAATCGGCCGTCTACACCGCCCTGCTGATCGGCCTCAGCGTCTACGGCGCCTTCCTGCTCGGCGGTACGTCGATCATGCTCGCGCTGTTCGCGGTGGCGCTGGCCGGCACCGGCCTGCTCACCACGGTCGGTGTGATCGTCGCCATGGACACCTTCGGCCCGGTCTCCGACAACGCCCAGGGCATCGCCGAGATGTCCGGTGACGTCGAGGGCGCCGGCGCCCAGGTGCTCACCAACCTGGACGCGGTCGGCAACACGACCAAGGCCATCACCAAGGGCATCGCCATCGCCACCGCCGTCCTGGCGGCGTCGGCGCTCTTCGGGTCGTACCGCGACGCGATCACCACCAATGTGGCGGACGTCGGAGAGAAGCTGACCGGCAAGGGCGCGCCGCTCAGCCTGTCCCTGGACATCTCGCAGCCCAACAACCTCGTCGGTCTGATCGCCGGCGCGGCGGTCGTCTTCCTCTTCTCGGGGCTGGCGATCAACGCGGTGTCGCGGTCGGCGGGCTCGGTGGTCTACGAGGTGCGCCGGCAGTTCCGCGAGCACCCCGGGATCATGGACTACAGCGAGAAGCCGGAGTACGGCAAGGTCGTGGACATCTGCACCCGGGACGCCCTCCGGGAGCTGGCCACGCCTGGTCTGCTCGCCGTGATGGCGCCCATCTTCATCGGGTTCACGCTCGGCGTCGGCGCGCTCGGCTCCTACCTGGCCGGCGCGATCGGCGCGGGCACGCTGATGGCGGTGTTCCTCGCCAACTCCGGCGGCGCCTGGGACAACGCCAAGAAGCTCGTCGAGGACGGCCACCACGGCGGCAAGGGCAGCGAGGCCCACGCGGCCACGGTCATCGGCGACACGGTCGGCGACCCCTTCAAGGACACCGCGGGACCTGCGATCAACCCGCTGCTCAAGGTCATGAACCTGGTGTCGCTGCTCATCGCGCCCGCGGTGATCAAGTTCTCCTACGGCGAGGACAAGAACCTCGGGGTGCGGATCGGGATCGCGATCCTCGCCCTGATCGTCATCGTCGGCGCGGTCTACGTCTCCAAGCGGCGCGGAATCGCCGTGGGCGACGAGGAGGGCAAGGCCGAGCGGGTGGCCAAGTCGACCGATCCCGCGGTGGTTTCGTAGGCGGTCTTACGACGGCACGCTCAAGGAGCGGGCGGACGACGCGTGGGTCGGCTCAGACACCGGTGGCGCTGGTGGCGCGACCTCGGACAGCCGGTGCGTGCGGTGCGTCGGTGTCATCCCGTAC